>QKCR01000086.1 GCA_003245575.1 Alphaproteobacteria bacterium
ATGAGATGGCAAAAATTACATCGGCAAATTTTTTCAAGTTGTTTGATAGAGCAAAATTTACAGCTTAGATTTCGCGGTTTCCCTAGGTTTTTAATTGGCCTGATCCTTGCATAGCTTTGCAGGTAACTATTCTTGCAAGGAATTTATTATGGCAACAGTTAATATCCCGACTTACTGTCCTGTCGGTATGCCTTCAACAGGCGTGAGGACATCCACGACAACCAAGACCGAGGCAACATCGCCTGCGGTTTCATCTTCAACGTCATCTTCGACAGCTTCCACAGCAAGTAAATCCAGCAATGCAATTGCGGAATTTCTTGAATACCAGAAAATGTCTCCCGAAGAGAAATTGAGAGATGCAATCCTGAAAAAGCTCGATATGACGGAAGAAGAGCTTGCTGCTTTGCCTCCTGAAGAACGGGCAAAGGTTGAAGAGCAGATCAAAGAAATGATGAAGCAGGAAATCGAGAATAATATGGCCCAAAAGGGCGTGTTGGTTGATTTATCTGCCTAAATTATAGTCTTGGTTTGCGTGTGTCTTAATGTTAAACAAGGCACATGAGCAAGAATTTTCATGAAAGTATAATTACTATACTGGGTTGCGGGGACAGTGCCGGCGTTCCGCGCGTCGGGGGGGACTGGGGTTCGTGTGACCCCAATGAGCCGCGCAATAACAGAACACGCCCCAGTATTGCAGTATCTTGTCGGGATACTACTGTTGTTATCGATACAGGTGCGGATTTTCGCCACCAGATGAACCGCGAGCATATTCTGAAAGTTGATGGTGTTTTGTATACTCACGGACATTCCGATCATGTGAATGGTGCGGATGAGCTTCGTTTCATTCATATGCGCGATAAATCAAAACGCATTCCTGTTTACGCGGATCAAACAACTTTCTCTGAGCTTAAGTTGAGATTTGGATATATTTTCGAGCAGAAGAATCCGTATTATCCGCCTGTTGCCGAGTTTCACTTATTGGATGATGCAGAGTTTGGTGTTCCACATCATATTGGTGAGCTTGAATATATTCCCTTTTTGCAAGATCACGGGAAAGGGGTTAGATCACTCGGATTCCGATTTGGTGATGTGGCGTATTCAACCGATATGGCGGATTTATCGGATGTATCTATTCATATTCTGAAAGGCATAAAAGTCTGGATAGTTGATTGTGCAGATTATCATCGTCCTGATTTTATTTTTCACTCCAATATCCCGAACTTGTTACGCTTGCGTGAAAAAATCGGCGTCGAGACTTTATATTTGACTCATTTAAGGTATGACCATGATTACCAGACGCTTGTTAAAGATTGTCCTAAAGGACTTTGTCCTGCCTATGACGGCATGAAAATTCGTTGTGATGGTACGGTCTTATAGTCATGCGTGTTGATGATTTTGATTTTGATCTTCCTGAAGAGTTGATTGCTTTGCGGCCTGTTGAGCCAAAACATTCGGCAAAGCAATTAATTGTCAATGCTTCTGATGCGTCCGGGTTTCTGGATAAAACTGTTTGGGGTATGACAGATTTTCTGACTGAAAAAGATCTTATTATTTTTAACGACACAAAAGTTATTCCGTCATATTTATTTGCTCAACGCGGTGAGATGATGACAGAAATTAATCTTCACAAGCGTGTCTCTGCTGTGTCTTGGTTGGCGTTTGCCAAGAAAACCAAGCGGTTGAAAGAGGGGGATGAGCTGATATTTGGAGAAGGGCGCTTGCGTGGTTTTATTGAGGAAAAGCATGACGGCGGAGAAATCCTTATACGTTTTGATGTGGTTGCCGGTGGTTTAGAAGCCCTTCTGGCTGAAATTGGTTTGATGCCCCTACCGCCATATATAGCCAGTAAACGTGCCGTAGATAGTCAGGATTTTAACGATTATCAGACTATATTTGCTCAAAAAGATGGTGCAGTTGCAGCTCCGACAGCTTCTTTGCATTTTACGGGCGATTTGTTAGAAAAAATTTCTGCCAGAGGCGTAAAAACAGCTCGTGTAACGCTGCATGTTGGCGCAGGTACTTTTTTGCCTGTTAAGGTTGATGATACGCAGGATCACAAAATGCATGCCGAATATGGTTGTGTTAGCGAAGATGTTGCGGCACTTGTGAATGAGACTCATGCTATGGGTGGTCGTGTGGTTGCTGTCGGTACGACGGTTCTCAGAATTTTAGAGAGCGCGAGTTCTGAGGATGGTCGATTGCATGCATTTGATGGTGACACGTCGATTTTTATTACGCCGGGTTATCAGTTTAGATGTGTCGATATATTGATGACAAATTTTCATTTACCAAAGTCGACATTGTTTATGTTGGTCAGTGCATTTGCAGGATTTGAAAAGATGCGTGAGGCTTATCAGCATGCCATTGATTGCGGATATAGATTTTATTCGTATGGAGATAGCTCGTTATTGTTCAGGGCTTGATTTTAAAGGAATATCTTATTTCCCATAATATACATTATCACTTTTATTTATCAAGTTAGCGGGAGTTCCCTATGAGTTCCGAAATGTCAAAAACCGATACAAAATCCCCGTCAGTATCTTCTGCATTAAAAATCTATATTGCAGGTCCGGATGTATTTTCCCCTGATGCTGTTTCTCTTGGGCGCTTGATGTGTGATGCCATTCGCAATAAAGGCTTTGTACCTTTATATCCGCTTGATAACGAAATTGACGCGCATGAAACGCAAAATCTTTCAGAACAAATTTTTGACGGTAATATCAAGATGATTCAGGACTGTAACATTGTACTAGCCAATCTGAATCCTTTTCGCGGTTCGGAACCTGATTCCGGGACATCTTGGGAAGTCGGATATGCGTTTGCTTTGGGTAAAAAAGTAATCGGGTATATTGATGATACACGACCAATGATTGATAAAGTGCATGACACGCGAGGTTGGCGCGTAGAAGATTTAGGTTTACCGCTTAACCTTATGCTTTGTCACGGTGCGTTCAAAATTGTTCAGGGCGATTTTCAATCTGCTTTAGAGCAGATACAGACGCCCTGACCCCCTATCAATATCGCTGTATTTTTTGCTTTTTTATGGAGATACGGAGCTTCGTAACATCCAGATCATTTTCTCATGTGCACGAATGCGCCCTATTGCCAAATCTTCTGTCTCATCATCACCATATTCAGCCGCAATGCTTTTTGTGCTCTGGCAGGCTTCTATGCATTCTGTATTAAAAATAATGAGGTCTTTCAGCATGGCCTGACATGGCGACATGTTCTTCGGGTTTAAGGATCTTTTAGAGGCTTCCGACACTTCTTCCAGATACTTGCCGGACAATATCTGTACTGGCTCTCCAAGTGTTCTTGCTCTCTCTCCGATTTCATCAATAGCCGTAAAGAGGCTGTTATATTGATCTTCAAGAAGTGTATGGATGGTATAGAAATTCTCACCCGTTACGTTGAAGTGATAATTGTGCGTGATGAGGTAACATGCATATGTTTTATCAAGTAGCGTTTGCAGGCTTTTGGCAACATCACTATTGGCATTGAGGCTTTGATGTTCATGCTTGTCCTGTGAAATATGTCTGACTTTGTTCATTTTTATTTTCCTTATTTTATTAAGAAATTTGCTTCTATTCTATCAACTATCCGGATAGCAGATAGTTCCTTGAAAAGACGACGGCTCTTGATATAGTCGGAATTATGACAGACATAGAATCCAAGCCCCCTATCGAAGAATTATTACGTATCATGGCCCGTTTGAGAGACCCAAATGGTGGGTGCCCTTGGGATATAGAGCAGGATTTTAAATCAGTTGCTCCCTATACGTTAGAAGAAGCCTATGAGGTTGCCGATGCGATCGAGCGGCAAAATATGGATGATTTAAAGGAAGAGCTTGGCGATTTGTTATTACAAGTGGTCTTTCATTCCCAAATGGCTGCGGAGCAAAAGCTTTTTACTTTTGAGGACGTT
>QKCR01000148.1 GCA_003245575.1 Alphaproteobacteria bacterium
GATTTCGGGAAGAAAACGAGATGTGAAGCTTTTAGAGAATCATCCGGATTGTCCTCAAGGGCCTGTTCTAGTTTGGCTTTTAGTCTCGGTTTTAATTCTCTGACGCGGTGGCCGTTGGAAATACGTGCATGCTTTCTAAAGAACGCATTGGTTCTTTCTACGAGATCGGCAAAATCTGCGTCTTCATTGGTTTGTGCAAGGTCGAGCATCGGCGCAGATTATAGAAAATTTGCACATAGGTCAAATATGAAAATAGCGATGCGGTGAATGGCAGATTTAGCCGATCTCACGTTCCATGACGACTAGAAAGGCTTCGCGGCTGAAGAAGAGGAGGGAGCGGCGGTTCTCACGTTCCATAGTCCGCACACGCCATCCTTGGCGCCCATATTTATTCAGCATTTCAGTCAGATTGTCCGGATTCACTTTGGACTCACCCAAGAGAAGAGAGCCGATCAGGCCCTCTTTATAGATGATTGTTTTATATTCGTAGCTTTTTGACATTAACTCAGCTTCTGTTTTAAGAGGTCATTGACCATATCCGGATTGGCTTTGCCTTGAGATTTTTTCATCACTTGGCCGACGAAGAATCCGAAGAGCTTGTCTTTACCGCCTTTGTAGGCTGCAACGTTGTCGGGGTTTTCGGCAATGACTTCATCGACGATTTTTTCAATTGCGCCTGTATCGGTCACTTGTTTGAGGCCTTTTTCTTCAACAATGATCGCAGGGTCTTTGCCCGAGGCCATCATTTCGGCAAACACATCTTTCGCGATTTTACCCGAAATGGTTTGATCAGAAATCAATCCGACGAGTGCGCCCAATTGTTTTGCGGTCACTTGGCTTTCTTCCAAAGTTTTTCCGTCTTTGTTCAAGGCACCCAAGAGTTCGTTGATAACCCAGTTGGCAACAATTTTTGAATCGTGGCCTTGTGCGGCCTCTTCATAAAAGTTTGCGCGAGCGCGCTCCATAATGAGAACAGAGGCATCGTAAGCACCGAGACCATAGGACTGCATAAAGCGGTGTTTCTTCTGGTCGGGGAGTTCAGGCAATGTTTCTTTCAGTTGGTCGACAAAGCTTTGTTCGACAACCAAAGGAAGCAAGTCAGGATCGGGGAAGTAGCGATAGTCATGTGCTTCTTCTTTAGAGCGCATGGAGCGTGTTTCACCTTTGGTCGGGTCCCACAGGCGGGTTTCCTGTTTGATTGATCCGCCGTTTTCAATGACTTCGACTTGTCGGGTTGATTCATACTCAATTGCCATTTGAACGGCTTTGATCGAGTTCACGTTTTTAATTTCGCAACGTGTGCCGAGTTCGCCGCCCGGTTTGCGAACGGAGACGTTTACGTCCGCGCGCATTGAACCTTCTTCCAAGTTGCCGTCACAGGTTTCAAGGTAGCGCAAGATCATACGCAGTTTTGTCAGGTAGGCTGCCGCTTCTTCAGGACCACGCAGGTCCGGTTCGGAAACGATCTCCATCAAAGCACATCCGGAGCGGTTGAGATCAACAAAGCTCTTGGTCGGGTGTTGGTCGTGAATGGATTTTCCTGCATCTTGTTCCAAGTGGAGGCGGGTGATGCCGATTTCTTTAGTCTCACCGCTCGGCAAGTCAATCTCGATGACGCCTTTGCCGACAATCGGGTGAAGGAACTGGGAAATCTGATAGCCTTGCGGCAAATCAGGATAGAAATAGTTTTTGCGTTCAAACACAGAATGCAGATTGATTTGTGCGTTCAGGCCCAGACCTGTGCGAACGGCTTGCTCAACACAATATTCGTTGAGAACAGGGAGCATGCCCGGCATGGCGGCATCCACAAGAGAGACTTGCGAGTTCGGGGCAGATCCGAAATCTGTTGCGGCTCCGGAGAAAAGTTTCGAGTTGGCTGTGATCTGCGCGTGGACTTCCATCCCGATCACGATTTCCCAATCTCCTGTTGCGCCTTTGATAATTGCTGACATTTTCAGTTCCTTTTAGTCGTATAAAAAATATTCTTTTGACCGGTTAAAATGATTGCTGCATCGCGCAGGACATCGTTATTTTTTTCTCGGTGTCTTTATATTGCTGCATTTCCATTAGCTCGCCCATCGGGTCGTACATATTCGGGTTGTTGGCAAGTAATGTCCGCATCATGGATTGGGTTTGCTCAGATAGTTCCAGAGAAATTCCTGAGGCCAGACATTCACACATGCCGTATTTGCCGACATCGGTCATGCATTTTTTGTAAATCTTGTCATGTAACGGAATAGCCATGCAAGGGCCGTTCACATCTGTGACAACTTTGTTTATCGCGTTTCGTGCGGCTTGATCTTGTCCGCTCATGGCTTGCAAATCTTCAACATACATATTTTTTTGCATGGTCTTGCTGGTGCACTCGCAGTAGCTTTTTGCAGAGGCATCCGTCATCGTACCGTCTTTTTTGGAATTTTCCAGACATTGGCCGTAGAATTTCTGGACCATCTGGTCAGATATTGGTGTGGCAGCCTGAGCCTGATATGAAGAGACAGACAACAGGATTACCAGACAGCTCGCAAGGTATAGCGCCAAGCGACTGGTCAACCGGAATTGATATAAATATTTCATTCTCTTCTCCTGTTGTTTCTTTAATTAATAACGACCAAGCGGATCTTTGTCTTTGTAATGACCGATGCAATTCTTGGAGAATTCGGTTTTATTATAGTTATAGGTCGAGCTGCTAAACAGCGCTTCAAGCGGAGAGCTGTAGCGTTTTCCGGGTGATCCCCATTCCAGCATCATTTCGGCTTCGGCATTTTTCGTGGCGTAATTTTTCAACGAGCTGCTGAGGCATTTGCAATAAAGAGGAATGCGTTCAACGCGCCAGTCATTTCCGCGGTTCATGATGCAGGACATATATTCCATGTCATCGACAGGCACATCTATGCACTCCATGACGACGTTGTGGACATATTTCTCAAAAGCAGGATTGCCGAGTTTCCAGTCTTCCCGTTTTTGAAGTTCTTTCAGTTCAGACATGGACATTGATGCAGACGTCGCTGCGGCGGAGCAGGAGCAGTAATATTCCAGAGAGTCCGGTGTAAACTTTGACGGCATTCTCGATTTGCACTGATCGTAGATTTTCTCGATAGTTTCATCCGGAATTTTATTGCCCGGGGAGTCAACCAAGACTTCATCTTTGAGGATCGGTAAAATGTTTGATGTCAGATATTTCCCCGCCTGAGGGTTAAACAGTGGTTTGGTTGATCTCAGATTGCTCAGGTTCGGGTCTTGCGCCCATGCGGGCGCAGATATGGCGAATAGTGCCAAAGTCAAAAGAATAACCAGCCATTTGTTTTTCATGTCGTCTTCCTTTGTCAAATTCTCAAGGGTATTACGCAACCTTAATCAGTTCTGGCTGTGCCGAGAAGGCAACAGCTTGTTCCAAAGCAAAGGCCGTGCGGAACATGGTAACTTCATCCCATGCACGTCCGATGATTTGTAAGCCCAGCGGTAGACCTTGATCGTCCAATCCGGCCGGAACAGAAATCCCCGGAAGGCCAGCCAGTGATGCCGGAATAGTGAACACGTCACCCAAATACATTTTGATCGGATCATCGGAATTCTCACCGATAGCAAAAGCAGATGACGGTGCCGTCGGCGTCAAGATCGCGTCACATTTTTCAAATGCGGCGGCAAAGTCGTTAGAGATCAGGCGGCGAATACGTTGCGCTTTGGTGTAGTAGGCATCGTAGTAGCCGGCGGACAAGCAATATGTTCCGATCATGATGCGGCGTTTGACTTCGGCGCCGAAACCTGCGGCGCGGGTGTTTTCATACATCTCTTGCAAGTCTTTTCCTTCCTCACGCAAGCCATAGCGTACACCATCATAACGGGCGAGGTTGGAAGAAGCCTCCGCAGGGGCAACAATATAATAGGTCGGAACGGCATATTTTGTGTGCGGTAGGGATATTTCGACGATTTCTGCCCCAGCGGATTTGAGCATTTCAGCGCCTTTATTCCAGATGTCGAGCACGTCTTGCGGCATGCCGTCGACACGGTATTCTTTCGGGATACCGATTTTGAGGCCTTTGATGTCTTGTTTCATGAGGGCCGCAAAGTCAGGGACTTCGTGACGGGCTGAGGTGGAGTCTTTTGCATCATGGCCTGCCATGACTTTGAGCATTAATGCAGAGTCCTCGACGTTACGGGCGAATGCACCTGCTTGGTCAAGAGAGGACGCAAACGCAATGATGCCCCAGCGGGAGCAGCGGCCATAGGTTGGTTTTACGCCCACGATGCCACAAAAGCTTGCAGGTTGGCGGGTTGATCCACCTGTGTCTGTTCCTGTTGCGAGCATGGACATGCCTGCTGCGACAGCTGCGGCTGAACCACCTGAGGATCCGCCGGGAACAAGTTTTTTCTCTGGGGAGGTTTTGCTCTTCCATGGGTTTTCGACAGGGCCGAAATAGCTGGTGATGTTCGCACCACCCATTGCAAATTCATCGAGGTTGGTTTTGCCTATGGTGATTGTTCCTGCGTCTTTCAATTTTTGAGAGACGGTTGACTCGTAGGTCGGGATAAAGTTCTCAAGAATATGGCTCGCGGCAGTTGTGCGCACGCCTTTGGTGCAGAACAAATCTTTCATGGCCATCGGAATAGCTTCTAACTCACGCATCTCATTTTTGGCGATGCGAGCGTCTGACTCGGCTGCTTGGGCCAAAGCTTGTTCCGGCGTTTCGGTGATCATAGCATTGAGGCCGCGGCAGGCTTCCATCTGCGCAATATGATCTTTGATCAGTTCGGTTGCGCTGAATTCTTTCTTCTTAAGGCCCGCCAATGTTTCGGTAACGGACATGGAAAGGAGTTTGCTGGTCATGGTCGTGTTCTCTGTATTAATTTATTATATATGAAATAGGGCCAATTATCGATTATTCGACGATTTTGGTCACAACGAAGAAACCTTCAACGGTTTCAGGGGCATTCGCCAAGATATCCTGCTGGATGTTGCCGTCATTAACGACGTCCGGACGCAAGGACAGGGTGATTTCGGACACATTCGCCAGTGGCTCTACGCCTGTTGTGTCAACTTCCTGTAACTGTTCTGCCCAGGAGAGGATATTTTGAAGTTGTGGGGCGTAATAATCGAGGTCTTCTTCAGTGACCTTAATTCTGGCCAAGTTTGCGATTTTTGATACGGTTGATTTATCAATGGACATCGTTTCTCTCTTTGTATTTATATATCCAAGACTTAACACCTCATAAGGCGCACTGCAACAAGAATGGCACTAGTTTCAATAGAAGAATTTAAAGCAAAACTGAACGGTACGTCCCGTCTTCTGGCGCTGGATGTCGGGACCAAAACCATCGGGGTTGCGTTCGGGGCGATTTTGACGGGAACTGTCAGCCCATTGAAGGTTATAAACCGCAAGAAAATGGCTGTAGATGCTGCCCAGCTCAAGGAATATATGGCCCAGTATGGCTGTGAGGGGCTGGTGGTCGGCTGGCCTTTGAATGTTGATGGGACTGAGGGGCCGAGATGCCAAGGGGTGAGGGATGTTATGCTGGAGTTGCTCAAGCATATTCCCGATGTGCCTGTGGTTTTCTATGATGAACGGTTTTCAACGCACAAGGCCGAGAAGTTCATGATCGAGGAAGTGGATTATTCCCGCGCGAAACGAGATCAGATTGTCGATAAAATGGCCGCGCAGGTTATTCTTCAGGAATTTCTCGAGCTGGAGATGGAGATTTCCCATATCGACCAAGGTGGATACCGTTAAGGCGCATCCATTCTTTGCCTGTGGAATAGTCTGTGGATAATTCTGCGCATAACTTCCAGAAGTCTTTGCCGTGGTTGTCGTGAATTAGGTGGGCAGATTCGTGGGCTACCACATAGTCAAAGGCATGAGCAGGTGCAAAAGCCAGTCTCCAGGATAGGGTCATGCGTCCGTCTTTCGAGCAGCTTCCCCAGCGGGATTTCATATCGCGCACACAAAAATGTGTGAGCTTACGATTGAGGAGGGCTGCCTTTGCGTCAGCCAGCGTCTTCAGTTCTTTTTCCGCATAAAGGCGTAGAGCGCGCTGAATGCGGGCTGATGGATTATCAAGTTGCGTTTTAACTTCAATGACATCATCTAATACATTGATTTCTGTGTATTTTTTGTTCGATGCGATGATATTGATTGTTCTGTTTTTACCCATCACAGGAATGATCTGACCATGTGCGAACGGGATAGGACGAGGAAGGTTGCTGATCTTATCTTCAATCCAGCTTTGATTGGATTCCGCAAAAGCATAGGCACTTTTGATGCTCGCCCGTTTGGGGATCACCAAATTAATGCATCCTGCATGCGCGTCTAATCTCAGGGCCAGCCTTTTGGCTTTCGGTGAGATCTTGACATTTAGGTGCGGAGAGATGGTAGAGAAATCAACCATATACGTATTGTGAACCTGATTTTACAAAGATCAAGTTAAAAAAAATCTTATTGAAAATGTTTTTGTTTTTTTCTATTAGATTTATTCGAATGGAGTGTTGTTATGAATATTAGTCTTGTTGAAATTGATCCTATGACACGCGCGAGCGTTTTATCCGGGTCCTATCATTACTTATTTCAGCATGCAGCGAATGATGGGGCAACTCATGTTCTGGAAATGCAGGTCTTTGAGGTTTCCGCTGGAGAATGTTCTGAAGTTTTCCGATTGGCGTTTATGCCCGTTGAGAGCGTCGGTCAGGTTGAGAAAGCGGATGCGTGGTATCGGTCCACTCAATTGGCATCGGACTGGAGGGCTGCAGCTGTAGCGGTGCATCCGATTGCAAATTTCACCACTCCAGAACAAGAGCCTGTTGTTCAAGAACGGCCTTCTTTTGTTCAAAGAATTCTTTCGGGACTCGGTTTGGGACGTTAGGTCTAGAAGTGCATGCCGTGGGCGACGAGTTCTTCGATGGCATGGCTTTGCGGGCGATAGGTGGAGTCTTGCCCCAGCATATTGCGGTTTTCCAGTAGCCACTTGCGGGCGGCTTTTTTACCTTCTTTATAAAGAGCGTCAATGAATTCCGGTGACGCGTTCATTTTGCTGGTGTCATTCAAATGCCAGCCGTTAATCGCGCCGTCAGACATTTCTATTTCAATGGCATGAATACGGGTGAGATTGGAGTCATTCAGTGTTAGTTGCGCTAAATCAGTATGAATCTCGCGACCGTAGATTTTGTCATTTGGCGAATGACCGTGAAGTGTGGACTCGGGTGCATTGTGATCGTTTAAAATAATCACAAAAATATCCGTCGGATTGGCTTCAAAGATCGGGTCCATCGCAGGGTTCTGCTCATAGGCTCCGTCCAGATAAACATATTTGGGGGAGCTGAGGCGGGGATTGTCCCATATACGGTGAGGGCCCATGACTTTGAGTGCTGCGGAAGCCGCAACGCCATCCGGTGTCATGTCCTTACCTGTGAGGACCATATGTTGTCTGGCTTTTGTCAGGATGTGTTCCTGAACTGTATTGACTGCGCATGTCACGCGCCCATGTTGAACGGAGTCCCAATTCGGGACATGCTGTTTTACGAGTTTTGACAGTAATTGGGTGACGCCTGATGAAAAGCCAGGGTTGAAGGCTTGTAGCGCATTGACCATTGTTAGGTAGGATCTTGGGATGTTGGGCCATCTGTCATCTGCGGGTAACATGAAATCCATATTTCTTGGGGCGATCAAATGATTGACCCATGAGCCGTGGCCTTTGACATCATCCCAGACATCTTTCAAGCGGCGGACAGCTTCGTGTGCACCTTTGTCGTTTAATCCTGATGTGGCGATTGTCGCGTTGACGGCTCCTGCGCTGGTGCCCGAGATGACTTTAATATCGCCCACGCTTTCAAGGACAGGAAGCAGCACTTCAAGTGCACCTGCTGTAAAAGCTCCCCATGAGCCGCCACCCATCAGGGCAATTCCAAAAGTCGGGCGCGGGGCTGAAGAAACAGGCTGTATAGCCTTATCCGCCATACCAGTTCCCGTGTGGGGGAAGTGGTCTGTCAGATGAGGATGATGAGATTTCTTGCGCATACTTTGTTCTGTTCAACTCGCCGCGTTGCCGGGCATGTTTGTTTTTTCTTATTTAGAATCAAAGTATGTCAGTTTTTTCTTATATTTGCATCTTGCGGTGCAAAATTACGGAATTATCCGGTAATGCGTTCGCTTTTCAGGCGTTGGTCGCGTTCTTTCAACCAACGACGAATAGCTACGATGCCGTGCTTATCGCGATCATAACGGTCAGGTGTCAGATCAGGAATAAGTTTCAGATCATGTTCAGGCACAGGGTCGCAGCCTTTATCGAGCTTCCTGATAAAGTGGCGAATGCGCGGCATGATTTGTGTGCGCCATTTACTGCCGTTGAAAATCCCGTAGTGACCGCATCCCAATTGGAAGTGGTGGAATTGTTTGCTTTGCGCCAGTGAATAACACAAATCGTGTGCAGCGGTTGTTTGTCCGCGTGCCGAAATGTCATCCAGTTCGCCTTCGATGGTGAGGAGGGCAGTATGCTTGATTTTGTTCGGTTGAACATCCATCAATTCATCGGTCAACGGGTCGCGCCATTTCATTTGGCCTTTCGGCAGTAAGTGGCGTTGGAAGACAACATCAACTGTTTGCAGATAGAACTCGGCAGGCAGATCCATCACAGCATTATATTCGTTATAGAACTTGCGGTGGAATTCTGCGGACTCGCCATCACCCGTCACAAGATGTTTAAAGAAGTTCATGTGGCTGCCGACGTGGCGGTCAAGGTTCATGGACATGAACCCACTCAATTGCAGGAAGCCCGGATATACGTGACGATACGCGCCCGGATAATAAAACGGGACATCGGTCACAACAGAATTCTTAAACCAGGAGAGCGGGCGCTCTTCGGCTGTTTGTGTCACTTGTGTTTTTGAAACGCGGGTGTCAATCGGACCGCCCATCAAGATCATGCCGAGCGGTTGGTTGGGATCATTTTCTGCGGCCATGAGGGAAACGGCGGCCAGAACAGGGACTGCAGGTTGACAGACTGCGATGACGCTGGTGTTTGGTCCCAAGAGGGACAGGAAGTGACGTACATAGTTGATATAATCATCGAGATTAAAGCGGCCTTCTGAAAGCGGGATCATCCGCACGTCAACCCAATCCGTTATATAGACATCGTGGTGAGGGAGTAGGGCTTCAACTGTTCCGCGGAGCAATGTTGCGAAGTGGCCTGACATCGGCGCTACAATCAGAACTTTCGGATCTTTGCGTTTGGTTGCCCGTTTAAAATGGAGCAGGTTGCAAAACGGCATTTCAATAATGAATTCTTCCGTAATGGCAACGTCTTTGCCGTTGATGCTTGTAAAAGGAAGATCGAAGGATGGTTTCCCGAAGCGGCGTGTCACACGTTCGAACATTTCTGCTCCAGCCGAGATCGTGCGTCCCGCAGGTGTATAGGACAAAGGGTTCATCGGGCTTTGGAAAGCTGTTCGAACCATTTCTGCGCTGAGGCGTGCGGGGGTCAAAATCGCGTGTTGCAAGTCATAAAGATGATAGAGCACGTTTAATTCCTATTCTTCCGTGATAGACGATCGGTGATACCAAACTCAGAGTATTTATGATATTATATAGTATAAGTGTTTATTCTTTCTAAGAGTTTACCCTATTTTTCTCAAAAGGTCATCGGGTCATGTCAGATCTTTTTGTTTTGCATATTTTGTCGCCCGAGCGACTAAATTCAGTGCTTTTTGCACTGATTATGGTGTCTTTGATCGGCATGATGACAGGCCCGAGCTGGGGAAATGCCAATCCGTTCTTATGGGGTATTCTGGATAAAATTTGCGGACGATTGGTCGAGAAAACCTATAACAAGGATCGATCTGTTTCCAGTTTGCAATTTCGCGGCGGTTTGTTGCTGACTTTGTATCTGATTATCACCGGTATTATTGCTGCCATTGCATTGATTATCGAACGCAAATTTGCCTTTGCAGGGTTTATGGACCCGATTTTGTTGGCTTTGACATTAAGCGGTGGCGCGACGTGGTCTTCTTTAATCAAGTTGCATCATGCGTTGCGCGGGACACATAACAGCAAAGGGACTTTGGGCAAGGGCAGTTACTATCAGGTGGCTGTTTCAACACGCACCAATCTCAACTCGACGGATAATCACGGTATTATCCGTGTCGGAATCGGTTTGGTCGCAACGACGTTTGATAAGGGGCTTGTTGCTCCTCTGTTCTGGTACTTGCTTGGCGGATTACCCGGAGCTTATCTCTATTGTGGTATCGCGGCTGCGCGTTGGTCTTTATCCAAGGACGGATTTGCCAAAGGCATTGGGACGTTGGCGTTAAAGCTGGAAACTTTTTTCGGAATTTTGCCGCAGATTATTTCAGCATTTATTTTATCACTTGCCGCACTGGCGACCCCGTATGCCGGAATGACGCGCACAATTCGAGGGTATTTCTCGAAAACAGGTCATGCCCCTTATGCTGAAGGCGGGTTGGCCTTGACGGCATTTGCTTATGCGCTGGGGATTTCTCTGGGCGGTCCTGTCGAGGATATTAGCGGGAGTGTCTTGAAACGCGCGTGGGTCGGGGCGTCTACAAGTTCAGCCAAGGTCGAGCGGAAACATTTGCGTCAGGCTATTTACATGGGGATCATGGGGTTTGTCTGGGTCTTTTTGTTTATTGTTCTGGCTCTTGGGGCGTGGCGAATTTTTCCCTAAAAAACGGCAATAAAAAAACGGGCTGAAATTCAGCCCGTTTTATGTATCCAATAGAATCTTCTGATTATTCTGCAGCAGGAGCTTCGGAAGAGGCAGCAGGGGCTGCGGCTTCATCAGCGGCTACAGTCATTTTTACGATCGTGTCCGGATCACGTGGTGGTTCACCGCGTTTGATCTGGTCAACGAATTGCATGCCTTCTACAACTTGTCCCCAAACGGTGTATTGTTTGTTGAGGAAAGAGCAGTCATCAAAGCAAATAAAGAATTGTGAGTTTGCTGAGTCAGGGTTTTGTGAGCGTGCCATGCCGACTGTGCCGCGTCCGAAATTCACGCTATTGAATTCAGCAGGAAGGTTCGGATAGCTGGAGCCGCTCATACCTGTTCCGGTCGGGTCTCCGGTTTGAGCCATGAAGCCGTCAATCACACGGTGGAATTTCAAACCGTTGTAGAATCCTTCACGGGTCAGTGTCTTGATGCGTTCAACGTGCTTAGGAGCAACATCAGGCATCAGTTTGATTACAACGCGTCCGTAGGACAGGTCCAGATAGATCGTGTTTTCAGGATCGATTTTGAGATCATCTGCATTTGCAGTGGTTGGTGTAGAGGTCATAAGGCAAAAGCTCCCAAGTAATAGTAACATTAAACGACGCATCATGTTTTCCTTTCATGGATACGGTGAATGGGGGGTACATTATGGGTAAGTCCCGCGAAAGGCAACCTTATAAATCCGATCCGATAGCCATTTTCACAGTTTTGGTTGGATGAGCAGGTGGCGTGCCTTTTTCGATTTTATCAACTATTTCCATACCTTCGGTTACTTGCCCCCATGCCGTATAGTGACCTTTGAGGTCTTTGCACATTTTATCTGTCAGGCATATGAAAAATTGGGAATTAGCCGAATTCGGTGCATCGGATTTTCCCATGCCGACCGTGCCGCGTTTGAAGCTGTAGGTCGAGAACTCATCCTTGAGGTCGGGAAGGTAGGATTTGCCGCTTTTGCCTTTTGCTTTGTCGAGAGGGTATCCGGTTTGCGCGATAAAGCCGTCAATCACGCGGAACCAGTCCAGATCATCGTAAAATCCCTCGCGGACCAGTTTTTTGACTTGCGCGACGTGGTCGGGGGCTATGTCAGGCATCATACGGATGACGACCTGTCCTTGGGGAAGTTTGATATATAAGTCATTGTCATCTGCTGCTTGTGCGCTATTTGCATGAAGAGCCAGAAACAGGGTTGCGAGTACGCCGAGAGTTCGTATCATGGGGCATCCTTTGTTGAGTGAATGTGTTTCGGGATAGCACGATTTAAGTTGAGGAGTCGATATGCGGATTTTCGCAAAAATGGGTTTGATGGCATGTCTGTTCGGAAGTGTGTCGGGATCACATCCCGCGTGGGCCGAAAAAGTTGTCGCAGAAGATACGCAGCCGAAGTTGGAGGTTGTTGCCGAGTTGGATGAGCGTCCAGCCAATATTGCCGTCACGATTACCGGCGAGATTGTCGTTTCTATGAACCCTTACGATCATCCGAAGAATAAAGTGGTTCTGATTAAAAAGGACGGTACGGTTGAGCCGTTCCCAAGTGCGGAATGGAACGACAAGGATGGTCCGGATGCACATGCTATCGGTTTTACCCATGTTACGGGCATCCGTTCTACAACACGCGGAAGTATTCTTGTTCTGGATATGGGCAATGAGCAGCATGCACCGCGTTTTGTGGAATTTGATGTGTTGCGCCGTCAAGTGATGAATACACGTTATATCCCGCGTGATTTTACGACTGATCAATCCTACTTGCAGGATTTTGCTATTAACTGGGATATTAACCATGCCTATGTGTCTGACATGGGGTTGCTTGATCCGACGAAGCCTGCAAAGCCCGGTTTGATTGATGTGGACCTTAATGGCGGATGGATGTTCCGTTTGATGGAAGGTCAAGAGTCTATTCAACCACCCGAGAAGCCTCTTACGATTGACGGCAAAGCTCTGAGCGTTTCCAAAGACGGTAAGGATTATCCTGTACTTGGTTCGCTGGGGCCGATTACGCTCGATGTGTTGCGTGATACGCTTTATTACGGGCCGATGGGTGAGGGCAAGCTTTACAAAGTGCCTTTGTCAAAAATGTCTGATGTGACGGTTGATGAAGATACAATTTCCAAGCGCATCGAGGTCGTCGGGGACAAGCCAGCCAGTGCCGCGATTACAGTTGACGCCGAAGAGAATGTGTATCTGGCAGCGATCGAGAAAAACGAGATCGGTGTGATGGATAAGACAGGCAAGTATCGCAGCTATATCAAGGATGATCGTTTGCAATGGGCGAGCGGATTTTCTTATGCGCCGAACGGCTATATCTATGTGGCGATTTCCCGTCTTAATGAATTGCCGATGTATCATGGCGGCAAAGAGCCTGCCGAGAAAAAACCATATTTGATTGCACGATTTAAACCGATTGCGCCTGCCGCTGTCGGGCGGTAGCCCTGCGGTAGACGCTTAATCAGATTTTAGCTATTCAACGCGCGGGAGATAATTTCTTCCGCGTGTTTTGTATAAACGGCGTAGTCGAAGATTTTATCGAGAGCTGCTTTGTCCAGTTTGGCTGTGACATCTGCGTCTTTTTCCAGCATCTCGCGGAGCGTGATTTTACCGTCTGACTTCCAGACTTCCATCGCGTTGCGTTGAACAATGCGATAGGCGTCTTCGCGCGATATGCCGTTTTGAGTGAGGGCCAGCAATGTGCGTTGAGAGAAGACCAGTCCGCCCATACGTTCCATGTTGGACATCATGCGTTCTGGATAGACCAGAAGATTTTCAACGACGTTTGCCAGTCTGTTCAAAGAGAAATCAAGCGCCACCGTTGTATCCGGCGCGATAAAGCGTTCTACGGCAGAGTGAGAGATGTCGCGTTCGTGCCATAGGGCTACGTTTTCCATGGCAGGAATAACGGCGGCGCGAATAACACGGGCCTGACCTGTCAGGTTTTCTGTCAGGATCGGGTTACGTTTATGCGGCATCGCGCTGGAGCCTTTTTGTTTTTCCGAGAAAAATTCTTCTGCTTCACGCACCTCTGTTCTTTGCAGGTGACGAATTTCGACAGCGAGGTTTTCAATAGATGACGCAATGACACCCATTACAGCGAAGAACATGGCATGGCGGTCACGCGGAATGACCTGTGTTGAAACCGTTTCAGGTTTTAACCCCAATTTTTCGGCGACATAGGCTTCGACTTCCGGAGGGACTGTTGCGAATGTTCCGACTGCGCCTGAGATTGCACAGACAGAAATTTCTTGCTGAGCGGCTTCGAGGCGTTTCTTGGCGCGTGCGAAAGCTGCGTAGTGACCGGCAAGCTTGACGCCGAAGGTTGTCGGCTCTGCATGGATGCCGTGGCTACGTCCGATGCAGATTGTGTCTTTATGTTCGAGGATGCGTTTTTTAAGAGCTGCCAAAACTTTATCCAGATCACCGAGTAAAATGTCTGCGGCTTGTTTCATCTGAACGGCAAAGGTTGTATCCAGAACATCAGAAGAAGTCATGCCCTGATGCATAAATCTTGCTTCTTCACCGACATATTCGGCGACGTTGGTCAGAAAAGCGATCACATCGTGTTTGACATCGCGCTCAATCGCGTCGATGCGCTCGGCGTTAAAGTCCCCGCGTTCGCGTAAAGCTTTGGAGACGCCTTCGGGGATCATGCCGATTTGTTCCATGGATTCTGCGGCCAGAGTTTCAACTTCCAGCATGATGCGGAATTTGTTGTCGGCTTCCCAAATTTGGGCCATTTCAGGGCGGGTATAGCGGGGGATCATTTTTTATAAGAGTCCTTTACTGCGCATGGATGTTGTGCCGTTCTTCGATACTATAAGATGGTCATGGATGACAATGCCTAATGGCTTGGCTGCGGCAATTATTTGCTGGGTCATATCAATATCGGCTTTGCTCGGGGTCGGGTCGCCGCTCGGGTGGTTGTGAATGAGGATTACCGCGGTTGCCGAGAGTTCCAATGCACGTTTGACAATTTCGCGCGGATAGGCGGGTGTGTGATCGACTGTTCCTGATTGTTGGACTTCGTCAGCAATGAGTTCGTTCTTTTTATTCAGAAAGAGCAGGCGGAAGTTTTCTTTCTTTTCATGGGCCATAGTGGCTTGCAGATAATCCAGCAGTTTTGACCAACTGTTCAAAACCTGTTTGTTGATTAGGTCTTGTTTCATGAATTTGAAGGAGGCGGCCTTTATAACTTTGAGTGCAGTTATGGAGGTATCCGTCAGGCCGTGGGCGCGCAGATCGTTGTCGCTTGCGTGAAAGATCGCGTTGAATGAGCCGAATTTCTGAAGCAGGTCTTTGGCAATCGGTTTGACGTCGCGACGCGGGATCGCCATAAATAAAATCAGTTCCAGAATTTCATAGTCGGCGAGGGCATCTACCCCGCCTTTTAGAAACCGTTCCCGCAATCTGTCCCTGTGCCCCGTATAGTGCGGCGGCGGTTCAGTTTCTATATTCAGGTCTTTTTCCAAGATTTGTTCCATAACATTATGTTTTATTTGTTTTTTTGTGCGCCACAAGATGTTTTTTTCTTTTTTTTGAGGGGAACTTCTTTGTATAGTTTTCGTTATTAGTAGAATTTCATATCAAATTCTCGATACGGGGAGAAATAAATGACCGCAAACGCTGGCCAGGGGCAAGACGTCCCAAATACGCATCAAAACTGGTTTCATCCGCCATCCGCAGTTCTGGAGGACATGCACGCTCTTGAGGAAGCTGTGTCGTTGGTTGGGTATGACCATGGAATTGCAAATTGGCAGCTTGTTTTCGTAACTGATCCTGAGCGCAAAAAGCGCATGTTGTCGTCTTATCCGGATATTCATGCCGATATGGTCGCGGTTCTGTGCGTTGATCCAGAGGCGTGGTTTATCTCCAGACCCGGATTGTGGGAAAATGCAGAGTTTGAAGCCAGATCGCGTTTTATAGATGATATGCTTGCTATCGGACGCGGGGATAATCGTTTGCAGCGGGATCGGGCCATGCGTTCAGTTGGGATGGCTGCCGGTGCGCTCGTATCCAAGGCGAAGAGTCTCGGCTATATGATTGAAAATATTCCGGATACTGACTTGGAGTTGGTCGGGCGCGAGATCGGATTGCCTGCATCCCATCAGGTCGAATATGTCTTTAGTTTGGGGCATCACAGTAATCGTTCCTGCCATAACGAGATTGCCCAGCGCGGACGTAAATGTGTCGCGCGTGAGCAATTCTGTTCCAAGACCAGTGATTAGATTTGCGGATTACCCATTATAGGGTGGTTTATGCAATCCTTTGGGCGAGAGGGTGAAAATCTCGTACCCTGTTTCCGTAACTGCAAGTGAGTGTTCGAACTGCGCTGATAAACCTTTATCACGCGTTACGGCTGTCCAACCGTCTTGCAGGATTTTGGTTTCAAATGTTCCGGTATTGATCATCGGTTCGATGGTGAAGAACATTCCCGGTTCCAACACTGTTTCTTCCAAAGACGGATGGTAGTAGTGCAGAATTTGTGGTTCAGCATGGAAGGTTTTGCCAAGACCATGTCCGCAGAAATCACGGACAACAGAGAAGCGGTTCGGGAGGGCAACGGCTTCGATTGCTTTGGCAATGTCCCCTAAAGTTCCGCCCGGTTTGACGGTTTCAATACCTGCCATCAATGCATCGTAGGTCGTATCGACCAGACGTTTGGCTTTAATATTCGGTGTTCCCGCATAGTACATGCGGCTGGTATCTCCGTGCCATCCGTCCAGAATGACTGTCACATCAATGTTAACGATGTCACCATTCATTAATTTCTTGGGGCCAGGAATGCCGTGGCAGACAACGTGGTTGATCGATGTGCAGATGGATTTCGGAAATCCGCGATAGTTAAGCGGAGCAGGGATTGCACCGTTTTTGGTGATAAAGTCGTGGCACAGCTTGTCCAGCTCTTCGGTTGTCACGCCAACCTGAACATGTTCGGCAATCATATCCAGCGTTTCGGCGGCCAGACGACCGGCTTTTCTCATACCTTCAAAATCGACCTCGGGATGTAATTCGACGCCTTGAGAAAATTTATTTTTACTTTGTGCTTGTGTCACTTGACCTTTCTCCTGTCGGTCCTTAATTTTCAATTCTGGCGGTACTCCCCTATGTCCGTCCCAGTAGACTTAACCCAATCAGATCGGTTTGGCAATAAATGGAAAAAAATTACACTGCGGCCCTGTTAGTCATCGGTAATGAAATTCTGTCGGGCCGGACACAAGATACCAATACGCAATGGATTGGGAAAAAGCTCTCAGACCGCGGAATTCGGTTGATCGAGGTGCGTGTTGTTCCCGATATAGAAGACGAAATCATTCTGGCAGTTAATGCTTTACGAGCCAAGGTTGATTATGTGTTCACCACAGGCGGGATCGGGCCGACCCATGATGATATTACTTCCGAGTCAATTGCCAAGGCGTTCGGTGTTCCTGCGGTGTTGGACGAGAAGGCACGTGCGGCGTTACTAAGCCATTATAAAAAGGAAGAAGATTTGACGCCAGCTCGTCTGAAAATGGCAACAGTTCCCGAAGGGGCTGTTCTGGTTGCAAATCCTGTATCGGGTGCTCCGGGATACAGGATCGGGAATGTTTATGTGATGGCGGGTGTGCCGATGATTATGCAGGCGATGCTGGATAATATTTTGCCTGAGCTGAAAGAAGGCGCGCCGATTTTATCCAATACGGTGACCTGTAACCTACCCGAGAGCACAATCGCTTCGCGTCTCGAAGAAATTCAGGACGAATATCCTCAAATTGAAATCGGAAGCTATCCGCATTTCAGAGCAGGGGAGTTGGGATTGTCTGTTGTTCTGCGCTCACCGGAAAATCTTCCGCTTCATGAGGCCACGCAAAAAGTTATTCATGCGCTGGAAGCATTAGGCGGTATTGCCCATGCTGTGAGCATTCAATCAAAAATCTAGCCAAAATCTAGCCAAAATCTAGTTTGTAATCCGATGATTTTTTTATGCCGCTTTGACGCGTTCGAGGAAATCTTCGATCGAGAGACGGATACGACGTGTCCAATCGAGAATTTCTCCGGATGAATCCAGAACGTGCTGGGATGCATCTTTTGTGCATTCTGCGGATTCCGCCACCACATTGATACTTTGATTAATTTCATCTACGGCGTTTTCTGTTGTCGCCGTAATATTCTGGATGACGTGGATTTGTTGTGTGATTTCTTCTGTGGCGTTTGCTGTCTGGTTAGCCAGAGTTTTGACTTCGTTGGCCACAACACTAAAGCCTTTCCCTGCATCACCCGCACGGGCGGCTTCGATTGTGGCATTCAGAGCCAGAAGATTTGTTTTGGATGTGATCGAGTTGATCAATTGGGTGATTTCACCAATTTTCTGAGCCGATGTTACCAGATCGGATACAGTGGTCATCGTCATGTCAACTTTTTGCGTGGCGTCGTTAATGGCGTGTTGTGTCGTAAGGACATGCTGGTTGACTTCATTGATCGAGGCATTCAGGCCTGTTGAGGAAATGTCATCTGTCAGAGAGCCACTTGAAGAGAATTCATTCAGAAGGCCGTGAATTTCAACATTGAATTTTTCAACCGTTTCATTGAGGTGTTTTGCTCTTTGTTGTTTTTCAATATCCAGATTCCGTTCACGTTCAGCCATTTCTTTCTGGCGGATAAGGGCGGTCCTAAATGTATCGAGCGTTTTTGCCATAGTTCCGATTTCATCTTTACGGCCTATACCTTCGATTGTCAGATTTATGTTTCCTTGTGCCAAGGCTTCCATTGTTTGGGTTGTCTTCATAATCGGTACACGAATGTCGCGCGTGATTTTCAAGCAGAGCGCCAGCATCAATCCGAACAGGATTACAAGCTTTGGTGCAAGGGAGACAATATACTCCCACACTTTCTCATTGACGTCTTGAATATATATCCCACTTCCGACAATCCATCCCCATGGCTTGAAGAGTTTAACAAAGGAAATTTTTTGTATGGGTTCTGCATCTTTTGCGGCACCCGGGGCAGGCCACATATAGGCAACAAAGCCTTGGGCATCTTTTTCGGATTGAACTGTTTTTACAAAATCAACAAACAAAAATTTCCCTTTCGGGTCCTTAACCTGCGAAAGGTCTTTTCCGTTAAGTTCCGGTTTATACGGGTGCATGACCATGAAAGGTCTGGTGTCATTTATCCAGAAATATTCTTTTTCATCATATCTGATTTTGGAGATAGCTTGCTTGGCTTGGTCTTGAGCTTCTTCTACGGAGAGCTGTCCGCCACCGTCTGTCGAGAGGGAATAGTAATATTCAACGAGTGAGTAGGTGGCTTCGACAAGTTGTTTTGTCTTTATTTTTCTGTCTTCCAGCAAACTGGATTTCATGTCCAGAATTCCGAGTGCTGAAATGACCAGACATAAGAAGACTGCAAATGTCAGAACGGCATTCAGTTTGGTCGAAATATTCATGTCGGAGAGACGTCTCATTCCGGAACTCCTGTGAGTGTTTTTTACTTAATTATTATTACTCAGGGTACACAGATCAATTTTGTCAGGGCATATTTTACTTTTTAGCCCGCGGGCCGTCTATAGGTTTGGAACACCAAAACGGTAATATTCATTATAATAAAGTAAAATAATTAAAATATCTAAAGTTCATTTTGCAGATTTAATGTGCAATTTTGTCGCCTTTATTTCCATAGCGATTGCATAAAAGATGGCCTGACTTGCCGCCAGGCCATCTCCCCTGTTCAAACCTCGTGTGGCTTCTATCTGACCGCGCAGGCCGGAATAGAATTCAAAACACTGCACAATATCCCGTAAGCATTCAATTCAGGGCAGTCAGCACTTTCCTTTGCACGCTCAACCATAAGCGGATGCATGAAATTGGCTTCGTTGCGCGCACGACGCAGCAAAGGAATAGGGTCTTTATCAGGCTCGCCATTTGCTTGAATGAAATGCTGGCGCATCCTGAAGACACCGCTTCGGCTGGTTAGGGATTCTTCGATTTGTCGGGTTGAATTAATGGCATGACGAACTGCGTCCATCAATGCGGATGTAGTAATACTGCTCATAATAGTCTCCATAAACTATACGGTTATGAAGCCTGCAGTATTCTTTCATACTCCACCGCTGGCTTTAGTTGTTTCAATATTCAAACTAAAATCACTCTCGGGAATGTGTATAAGTGACTCGGTTGTTTCCCGTCAAGAAAAATCAGATTTCATACAGAAATGGCCCGTTACTGGGCCATTTTTCCTTGTAGAGGTTCTTGCTCCTGAGCCGCGTATAAGTCCGGTATATCTAGAGATTCTGTCATTGCGCCGATATTGGCTGGTTTCACATCCTTCACATCGCGTTTGATGTTGTTATAAACAGGCTTGAGAGCAGATGGAATAATCCGTTCGATGTCTTCGACATCAATCATAATCGGAACACGCAGTCCCCGGTGATCGACACCTTTCCCGATTTGAATTGCCGGAACATTATGATGATGCAGATTCTTTAGAAGACGTGGTTCCACGATAGCGAACAGGTAGCGGATACCTTGTTGTCTGGCCATGGCTTGCACTCCCAGATAAAGTGTAATCAAGGCAAATGCGTTATAGTTTTTCTGGCGGGAGAGGGATTTCTTGCCTTTCTTTTGTCCCATATTGCGGAAGTTCTTTTCGATTGTGAGACGAGACACTTCAGCATATTCATGGCCGCTGTTCTTGATGGAGTTCAGAATCTTATGGTCGATTTGGTTCGCGCAATGATGTTCAAACGGGAGTTCCTTTGAAACACCTTCATGGCGTCCATGTACCAGTCGAGCACAGCCTATATATGATTTGTGAGAACGGCTATATACAACCATATGTGAGGAGTGGTTGTCGAATTCGTCTTCTTCCATTTCTGTGTCGCGGGTGTCCTCGTACTTGAATTCCGAGCAATAGACTTTATGCCTGATTTTAAAGGCTTCGCGCTTCATTTCCTCGCTCTCGGCAGGAAGAATCCTGTAGGCGTGGGTTATCAGATTGAAAGTTTCTTTGATATTGTTCCAGTAACTTGCGCAAAGGAGGAGAAATCCTTCCTTGAGGCCACGTCTTGCCATATTACACCAACCATTCCCATATTATAATTTTCGTGCCTTCTTATACTTAAGGCTACAGTCTCGAGTGTATCACTTTATATGTAAAACATCTATGAATAATCTTAAGACTTTGTATAAAAGTTTCTCAATTTAACTTTTTGAAAGGAATTTTTGTTAATTTCAGCTGTCGTATAGTCTTTTTCTGCCTTTTTAATCAGGAGAACCCCAGAAATGTTGAAATCTCGATATAAAGTCGCGTCGGGCCTCTTGTTGGGTGGTGTCCTGTTGGCCGTTTTACTTGAAAACCCGACCAGCCTTCATGCTTCTCAATTACCCGGATCAACTGAATCACGCTTGAATGTGGGTGGATTGGCTTGGATCGAACCGCAATCCCGTGTGATTAAGCTCGGTGCTCCTAATTTGCTGGAAGGAGCAAGGGTCGAGGAATTATTTATCAAAGAAGGGGATCGTGTTGAGCGTGGGCAATCCATCGGGACATTTTCTACCTATGCCAAAAATAAGGCAGATCTGGATGTTGCACAGGCTAATCTTGCGTTAGCAAAAGCCAATCTGGTTCGTGTCGAGGCCGGAAATACTCAAAGCGACATCGCGTCACAAAAGCAAATTGTCAAATCCTTGCGTGCAAGTGAGGAGGAGGCAAATAAGGCATTTAGACGATTTAAAGAATTGTACGAGAGTCAGGTTTCTTCAAAATCCCAATATGACGCCGCAAAGGCCAACATGGAGAATGTGACAGCCCGTCGTAAGGCTGCCGAGGAGACATTGGCGAGCCTCGAGCTGGTTCGTCCTGATGATTTGGCGATTGCCCAGTCTCAGGTTGATGTTGCCGAGACGCAGGTGAAAGCGGCACAAGCAAGTGTTGATTTGTCCACGATTGTGGCTCCGATCAGCGGGACCGTTCTGACAGTTTATGCCAGAAATGGTGAGGCTGTTGGAGATCTCGGCGTTCTTGATATTGCCGACCTTGGATCTATTGATGCTGTGATGGAAGTTGACGAGAATGATATTCTACGTGTTGCCGTCGGGCTTCCTGCTGAAGTCCGAATTACAGGTGTGGATCAGGCTGTATCCGGAAAAGTTCGTGAAATCGGTGGGCAGATCAAACAAAATTCATTGACTGATTCTTCCCAACCGAGCCGCATGCTGGAAACACGTATTGTTGAAGTTCGTATCGGTCTTGATCCGTCGCGCAATGATGTTCTCAAGCGGTTGGTTAACAAGAAGGTTAGGGCCGTTGTCTTTACGTCGGGAGATTCTTCCCAAAGCATCCAGTCCGAATAGAGGGTCTTATGCGTCGGCAGAACTCATCCCCGAATACACCGACAGCCATTCCTGCGGGCTATGCGTTTCGTTTGGCATGGCGTCAATTGTCGTATCAGAAAGTCCGTTTCTTTACAGCTGTGGCAGGTGTTGTCTTTGCCTGTATTCTGGTGTTCATGCAGATCGGATTTAAAACGGCACTGTTTGAAAGTGCTACGCTTTTGCAACGGACAATGACGGGGCAGATTTATCTCTCGGATGTGCAATCAGAGGCGATTTGGAGGCTTGTTCCGTTCCCCAGAAAAACTCTCTACCGCGCGCTTTCTGTGCCTGATGTGCAGGATGTAAGTGCCATGTATGTCGGACAAGCGCCCTGGAAAAATCCTGTGACAGGTGTAAATAGAACGGCACTTATCCTTGGGATTGATCCCAATGTCGATGTTTTTCCGTTTGAAGGATTGAGTGAAGCTGCCCCGAAATTGCGCATGCGCAATGTTGTGTTGTTTGATGAATTCTCTAGGCCGGAATTCGGACCGGTGAAACAAATTCTGGCTGAGAAAGGCGAGTTTCCCGTTGAAGTGGCAGGGCGCAATCTGGATGTCGTCGGTACGTATAAAATGGGAATTACATTTTCCGCTGACGGAAATCTGATTGTCAATGATACGACGTTTTTCGAGTTATTTCCTGCGAAGTCTCCGCAAGGAGTTGATGTCGGGATTGTTAAACTTGCTCCGGGTGCCGATATTCAACAGGTGCAAAAAGAACTTCGAGATATTATGCCTGTCAATATCAAGGTTATGACTCGCGAAGAGTATGTCGAAGACGAAAAGGCCTATTGGAACAATATCACCCCGATCGGATATATTTTTAATTTCGGTGTGATTATGGGGCTGTTTGTCGGGTTGGTGATTGTGTATCAGGTTTTGTATAACGACATTAATAACCACATGCATGAATATGCGACATTGAAGGCGATGGGGTATGAAGATTCCTATTTTGTTAAAGTTGTCTTGTCTTCTGCTGTAATTTTTGTCGTTGTCGGATTTTTCCCGAGTTGGTTACTATGTTCCGCACTTTATAAAGTCGTGCAGGCCTCGATTTTTATCGAGATGAATTTGTCGTTCGAGAAGGCTCTTTTGACATTTTGTCTGATCTCGGGAATGTGTTTTATTTCGGCACTTTTGGCTGTTCGTAAGTTGAAAGTTGCAAACCCTGTGGATGTATTTCAATGATGGATTTTTCTTCACCACCATGTCTGATTGAGGCTGAAAATCTATCCTTCCATTATGGAGAAGGGGATTTGGTGCAGCAAGTCCTCAAGAATGTCGGTCTTCGTGTTATGTCCGGAGAATTTATTATTCTGGCCGGTCCGTCGGGATCAGGAAAAAGTACGCTATTGTCTTTGATTGGGGCGCTTCGTCCTATTCAGAAGGGCAAGCTGCAAGTGTGCCAGTATGATATGGGACAGTCCAAAGCCAGTATGCATTTGATCCGCCGTCAGATCGGATATGTTTTCCAGCAGCATAATTTGTTGAATTTTCTGACTGCCAGACAGAATGTTGAAATGACATTGGAAATGCTTGGGGATGATGATGAATTCTCGCGCAAGGAAAAATCATTGGATATGTTAGATAAGGTAGGTCTCAAAAAAGAGGCGAATAAATATCCTCCTGAATTGTCTGTTGGTCAAAGGCAGCGCGTCGCAATCGCCCGTAGCTTAGTACATCAGCCACGATTGATTTTAGCAGACGAGCCGACTGCGTCTTTGGACGGAAAATCCGGTGCGCAAGTTGTTGAGTTGTTACGTGACATGGTGAAAACCGCAGGATGCGGCGCTTTGGTGGTTACACATGACGAGCGTATTTTTCATTATGCCGATGCTATTCTTCGTATTGAAGACGGTGTGATTTATGGAGAGGCAAGGGAAGGCGGACATAATGTCGGAGTTTGATTACGGAGTTGCCTTCTCCAGAAATCTGGGGTGGGTTACGGAAGATGAGCAGCTTTTGCTTAGAACAAAGAAAGTGGCAATTGCCGGATTGGGCGGCGTCGGAGGAAGTCATCTTCTTACTTTGGCAAGGCTTGGTGTGGCTTCTTTTTCTATTGCCGATATGGATGTGTTCGATTGGCCGAATTTAAATCGGCAGGCAGGGGCATTCGCCTCAACTATGGATCTTCCCAAGATTGATGTGATGAGCAAAATGCTCAAGGATATTAATCCCGAAGCGTCGATTAGCGGCTTCTCCGAAGGTGTAACTGATGAGAATCTGGACACTTTTCTGGATGGTGTTGATTTATACGTGGATAGTTTGGACGTGTTTTGCATGGATATACGCAGGAAAGTGTTCGCAAAATGTCGTGAAAAGGGAATACCGGCCATAACGGCTGCGCCAACAGGTATGGGGACTGCTGTTGTTATTTTCTCAAAAGACAGTATGAGTTTTGATGAATATTTTGATTATGCAGATGATGATTTCGAGACACAGGTTGTTAAATTTATTGTCGGCTTGTCTCCGGCTATGTTGCAGAAATCCTATCTGGTTTGTAAAGGAACATTTGATGTTTCATTAAGGAAAGCGCCGTCTACCCCAATGGGGATTGATTTGGCGGCAGGTGTGGCTTGTACCAATGCCCTTAAAATTCTTCTGGGGAGAGGGCAGGTTATTTATGCACCGCACGGGATGCATTTTGATGCGTATCTCAACCGGTTAAAGAAAACATGGGTTCCGTTCGGAAATAGAAATCCGTTGCAGAAACTGAAAATACTGTTTGTGAAATCAATTCTCTCTCAACAAAAGAAGACAGATGGTCGACAATAAAATTCTTCTTGATATTCTGGATCGCGCACGATGGGCTCCAAGCGGTGATAATTGTCAGCCGTGGACATTCGAGATGTTTCCTGAGATGCAGCGTGTGCGCATTCATTTGGAGCAGGATACCGATAATGTATACGAATATTGTAACGGTCGACCAGCTTGGATTGGCGTCGGGGCGTTGATTGAAAATATCGCGTTAGTTTCAAGTGTGTATGGCATATCCTGCACCATTTCTGAGGTGCGTGACTTTGTCGAAGGGCTGGGCTTTATAGATGTAGATTTTTCCAGAGATGATGCATGTTATCCGGATGATTTGGAAAAGTTCATTGAAGTTCGAAGTGTTGAGCGAAAGGCTCTATCTTTGAGGGATTTTGATCAAGATGTTGAGGCTCAGCTCGTCCATGCTCTGGGTCCGGATTATTCTGTAGACTGGTATTGTGGCTTTGGCAAAAAGATGTCAGTTGTCCTGTGTCACCTTATGGCTAGCCGTATCCGTCTATCTATTCCGGAAGCTTATAAAGTTCACAAAGAAATTATTGATTGGGCTAATGATTTCAGCGCCACGGGAATTCCGTCTAAAGCATTGGGAATGGGAATTTTAGGACAAGTGCTTACAAAGTGGGCTATGGCTAGCTGGAGTAGGCTTCATGTTTTGATGACGTATTTTGGGGGAGGTGTTTTGCCGCGTATTGAGCTTGAGGCAATTCCGGGATTATTTTGCGCGCGACATTTTCTAATTACACGGACGGTCGATCAGGATTTGGAGGGGCCGGCTGAGGCTATTGAATTGGGACGGGCGTTGCAGAGATTCTGGTTGTGCGCGACCAAGCATGGTTTGGCTCTTCAACCTGCTTTTGCGACAATTGTATTTTCCAGATATGCTGCGGATAATATTGCTTTTACCAAGATTGAACGGGAGCTGAAACGTGCCGTTCGTCTTCATGGAAAAGTCGAAAAAATGGCGGGAAAAAATATCAGGCAGATCAAATTTATTGGACGACTAGGTTTTTCTAATCAAATCGGGAAATCTCCATCCCGTTCAATCCGTCGTCCTATCGGAGAGTTGGTTCGTTCTTCCACGTAACCTGCCTTATTTTTCAAGAATTTCCTTCACGAGAGGTTTCATTTTTTCAACCATTACGGCTACGCCTCTTTGATTGGGGTGAATACCATCGGCTTGATTGAGTTCGGGATTGAGGGCCACACCTTCCAAAAAGAAAGGATAGAGCTCAACATCATATTCTTTTGCCAGATCAGGATAAATGGCATCGAATTTATTCTGAAAGAGCAGCGTATATTGGGTTGGTGCTTTCATGCCTGCCAATAATGTCGTCATGCCTTTATCTTTGAGTTTCTCCAGTATTTTTGAGAGATTGTCTTTAGTCACTTTGACGTCGATCCCGCGCAACATGTCATTTGCACCGAGGGCGACGATTACGAGATCAGGTTTCGGGGGCGCGTCAACAGTCCAGTCCAATCGCGCTAAGCCGCCTGCTGTGGTGTCGCCGGATACGCCTGCATTGTCGATTGTTACATCCAATCCTTCATTCTGGAGGGCAAGCTGGAGCTGATCCGGAAAAGATTGTCCGTTTTCCAGTCCATAGCCCGCAGTCAGGCTATCGCCTAAAATAACAACTCTTTTTTCGGCGGCGTGGGCTTGTGTTGTAAACATCATATATATCGCAAAAAATATCAGCAGAAAAAACAGGGTAAGATTATGAAATGTAATTGCTTTATCCTGATTGTGCCCTATATCAGGAGTTGGTCCGGAGCAACCGGAATGTATAACGACAGCAATAGGTGCGGACTGCTTCTTCATGCAAAATCTCCTTCAATTAAAGTCTATATCGGTTTCCTTTGATAACAAGGGGAAAAGCCTCTCTATTCTCGATAAAATTGATTTAGACGTGCCCCGTGGGAAAATGGTGGCGATTGTCGGTCCTTCCGGATCGGGCAAGACCACTTTACTTATGGCGTGTGCCGGATTACTCCCTGTTTCAGGGGGAGATATTGTCTTTAACGGAGAGGCTTTGCCACTGGGGCATGAGCGCCGTATGACGGATTGGCGACAAAAGAATCTCGGGATCATCTTCCAGAACTTTCACTTATTACCTTCGCAGACTGCTTTGGAAAATGTTTTGGTTCCTTTAGAGTTAAAAGGCGAAAAAATCAGCGAAGCCAAGCAAAAAGCAGGCATTATTCTGGATCGTTTGGGATTAGGACATCGTTTGGATCATTTGCCCGGCGCTTTATCTGGTGGTGAGCAGCAGCGCGTGGCATTGGGGCGTGCAATTGCAGTTGATCCGCCGTTGTTATTAGCGGATGAGCCAACCGGAAATTTGGATCAGGAAAACGGTCGGCGCGTCATGGAGTTACTTGAGTCTCACGTCAGAGATCAAAATGCAACGTTGCTGTTGATTACGCATGATCCTGTTTTGGCAGAGCGGTGCGATATGCAGGTTCATATTCTGGACGGGAAAATTACAGATGTTACGGGTGGCGCGGCATGACGCTCTCGGAGAGTTTTCTTGGCTTGAAGTGGGCTTTGCGTGATATACGCGGCGCTTGGTCATCTTTTATTCTGGTTTTGATTTGCCTTGTGATCGGGCTGACGGCTATCACTACGGTCCAGATCATGGCGGGAAGTATATTGGGGAGTATTCAGCAGAATGGGAGAACTATCCTTGGTGCTGATTGGATTGCGCGCCAGATATATTCTCCAGTTGGTGAGGTAGAGCGGGAGTGGCTGAGTTCCAGAGGGGCGGAGCTGTCCGATGCGATTGAATTGCGCCCCATGGTTATTAATCCCGATACGGAAGATTCTGCGCTTGTGGAGTTGAAGGTCGTGGATACTTCATATCCTTTATACGGTACATTTGAACTGGAGTCAGGTGAGGATTTTCATACGGCAATTAAGCGCGGCGCGTTGTTGGACCCGTCATTGCGGGATAAATTGTCTTATTCCGGAGACGGACGGGTGCAAATCGGCGGGAATATCTTCGAAGTCGCCGGTTGGATTAAAAACGAGCCTGATCGTGTCGGCGGCGGGCGTTTTGCGCTTGCTCCACGAGTGATGCTGTCGCGTGATAATTTTTCAAAGACGGGTTTGGAAAATCCGGGGAGCCTCATTACTTATCAGTTACGCGTGAAGTGGCCGGATGGAAAAGAGTTGAAGGCTGATAGTTTCAAGAATGCCTTTCCTGATGCGACATGGCGTCTAACCACACACGAGAACGCATCACCAAGTATTCAACGATTTGTGAATAATATCTTGCAGTTTTTAACATTGGTTGGCTTATCGGCTTTGTTGATTGGCGGGATCGGAATTGCTAATGGTTTGCGGACCTATTTTGAAGCGCGCTTAACGTCTATTGCTATTTACAAGATGGTCGGGACGTCACAACGTTTGTTGAGAGCTGTATATTTCTGGCAGATTTCGATTGTGACATTTGTTGGTGTGAGTATCGGATTGGCATTGGGGGCTATTTTGCCGTGGGCGGGATTGCATTTTGTGCGTGATTTTTTACCGTTTCCGATTGTCCTTCATTATAAAGTCTTGGGATTTGCAATTCCTGCGGTGTTTTCAATTTTGACGATGTGGCTCTTCGCTTTGTGGCCATTCGGACAGGCAGAGAGGACATCGCCGCTTATTCTCTTTCGGCAAGGTGTGGCGGAGGCTAATGAACGTCCGTCTTTTGATCTTTTGCTGGTGATGGGACTTTTGGCAATAGAACTGGTTGTTTTTATATTTATGACGGCGACAGACCAGAATATCGCTTTAAGTTTTATCGGTGGAGCTTTCGTCTGTTTTGTTATTTACGTGTCATTGGGACATATGATTTCGGTTTTTGCTGCCAGAAGAGCAGGGCATTCGACTTTGATGTCGCGTTTGGCTCTGATTAATCTGGGCGGCGCACGGAATGCAACTATTCTGACGCTTGTTTCAATCGGGATCGGGTTGACTGTTTTATCGGGTATCACATTGATTGACCGCAATTTGCGCGGCATCTTGACAGAGAATATGCCCAAGGATGCGCCCGCATTTTTCTTTGTAGATATTCAGCCGGACCAAAAGGATGCGTTTGTTTCCGAGATAGACTCTTTTCCGTCGGCATCGAATTTGGTGATGACCCCGAATTTGCGCGGACGGATTAAGGCTGTAAACGGTATTCCTGCCGACAAGGCTTTGAAGGATACGCGCGAGAGATGGTTGTTGCAAAATGATCGTGGGTTTACTTACCTGAACGTGCAGCCTGCACATAGTGAAATTACAGCAGGTGACTGGTGGCCTCAGGATTATAAAGGTCCGCCGCTTGTCTCTGTGGTGGACGATGTCGAGCGCGGTTTTGGTGTTAAGCCGGGGGATACAATTACGGTCACAATTCTGGGACGCGATATTACGGCGACAATTGCGAACGTTCGCGAAGTGAATTGGACAAACTTTACGATCAATTTTGCCATTACTTTCTCTCCGGGTGTTTTAGAGGCTGCGCCGCATAATTGGCTCGCGACTGTTGTTGCTCCGCCTGAGGCCGAGGCGGATTTGCAGAAAAAGATCAGTGCGTTGTTTCCGAATATTTCTTTGGTGCGCGTGTCGGATGCGGTGCAATCACTTCAGGCATTGCTGGACCAAATGGTAATGGCAGTTAGGATTATGGCTCTTCTTGCTTTGGTGACTGGTGTATTTGTTCTTTCCGGTGCGCTGCTCGCAACACGGATGCGCCGTAGCTATGATGCTGTAATTCTGAAAGTTCTGGGCGCGCCGCAATCATTGTTGCTTAAAAGTTTGTGCGTGGAATTTGCGCTTTTGGGCGGGGTTGCTGCTCTTTTGGCAGGCGGACTGGGGCTGATTATCAGTTGGGGGGTCATGGTGCCGCTTATGGATTGGAGTTGGAATTTCTATCCGATGACAACTCTTGTTATTATTTCGGGCGGGGCTTTCGTGATCTTTATGACGGGATTTGTAATGCTGAAATCAGTATTGTCCAATTCCGTGCGCTCTTACCTACAAGAATAAGCTTTCTATTTATTTCGCTTTCTTCTTTTTCGGGGCGGTGACTGCTTTCTTTTCCGCTTTTTCAGGAGGGGTAAAGCCTTTGTTGGCGTCAACATTCGGGACGAGTGCGCGTTCCCACATTTCATCGAATTGGCGACGGCAGAGTATGGACATGATTGGACTTTCTACAACGAAGACCGTGACATCGCCTTCTTCAAATCCGATATAAGCCACTTTGTCTCCGTACACATAAAACGGAACGGAGTAGAATTGTTCAGCCGGAGTCCATCTGTATTCAGTGGTAAAGTTCATGGCCGGCATATAGTCATCGCCTTCGACAATCAGAATGCGATACTTTACAGAGGCCTTGTTCATTGTCGAGTAGTGGCGGAAGAGTGTTTCCTCGTCTAGCCAAAACAGAAAGTCCCGTTCATCCACGTTGCAAACCAGAAACTCGTCTTTGTTCAAGGTCAGGGCCGTTGAATCAATATCCTGATAGAATTTTTGGAATCCTGAGCGACCGCTATAAATTTGCATTGATCCGGTCTTTTTCTTGACACCTTCGCCTGGGGTGAACTCCAATCCGGCAACGTCAAAGGCGTCGAATATTCTTTGTAAAGTCGGGGCAGACGGTTTTTGTTTGCCAAGCTCGATATTGGCAATTGTGGGCGTGGTCAAACCAGAGCGATTTGACAATTCAGTCTGGCTCCAGTTGAGAAGGGCGCGTGCGGCTCTGATTTGGTTGCTTGTAATCATCGGGTAACTATAAAAAAAATAAAAAGATTTGTAAATATGTTGGCAATTCAGTGTGTTACTTATGTTTTTATTATTTATAGCGAACTCTTTAAAAAATTCTATTAATTTTTGCCGATTGTGCTATTATTTATAAATTAGCAGCGAATTAAAAAGTCATTCTATGGTTGCGGCAGGCTGTTGCGATTATGGCTAACCGGGCTTGTTTCTCATGAAGGACAAGGGTAGTCTGCCTGTCCCGATTATATTAGGAAAGGACGTCTATGAGTTTGGAAATGTTTATGTATTCCGGTTCCGCACCCGGCAAGGACCTATTGGTTCTTGGTGCTGTGCATGGGAACGAGAAATGCGGTACCCAAGCTATTCGTCAGATTATGAGCCGCATCGAGAGCGGAGAGATTGTGATAAAAAGCGGGGTCGTCAGATTTATTCCGATATGCAACCCGCGAGCGTATGAGTTGGACTGTCGGTACCTTACGGAAGATTTAAATCGTATGTTTTACGAAGAGGGTGGTGTGGTGTCCTCTTATGAACGCACATTGGCCCGTGAGATTATGCAGGCGATGGATCGCTGCCACTTTGTTTTGGACCTTCATTCATTCTCGTCCGGTGTTGATGCCTTTGCTTTTCAAGATACGCAGGACGATGAAACACGGTCTTTTGTATCAGCATTGGGTATTTCACCGATTTTTACCGGATGGGATAGCATGTATGCGGAAGATAATAGTGGGACGACTATTACCTACGTGAACAAGATCGGCAAAATCGGAGCTTGTATTGAATGTGGGCAACATCGTGACCCCCATAGTGTTGAAGTTGCTTATCAAGCGATTATCAACGCTATGAATTATCTGGGTATCATTGAAACAGACAAGATAAGCCAGCCCGAAGAGTTGAAACGTGTGCAAATGCATTCATTTTTGCCCAAGCTTGATGGGGATTTTGTCAAAAGCTGGATGAATATGGACCCTGTTCAAGAGGGCGAAGTTGTGGCCGTTCTGAAATCCGGCGTATCCGTTAAATCTCCCTGTTCCGGATATGTTATTATGCCTGATGCCCAAGCTAAAGCGGGGGCAGAATGGTTGTATTACGGGACTGATGACTAGGAAAGCCTGCGTCATCCGCGTGAGACAGGACGTGTCTTTTGATGGGATGCCTTTATAAACTATTGATCTTTAATGATAAAAGTTGGTTTCCGGCGTGATCTCTGTTTTGATGTCAGCGGCAGATTTTTTTATTTTTTAATCCCTATTCTCCATTGAAATTTATAAGAGCCGCATGCTAGTAATTTAAGATCCTGAAATTCTTTATATTTTGTCGTGATTTATGAAGGAATTCATTCGGAAAATTCACATGTAAAAGAGAGTAATTAGATGTCAAACATACAAGAAGCTGCCCAAGAAAAAGTAGATGCCAACATCAGTGTTGTTTTGCCTGACGGTAAAACCATGACGGTACCTACCGGGACTACCGGCGGCGAGTTGGCCTCTAAAATTGCTAAATCCTTAGGGAATGCCGCTATTGCCTTGAAACTTGACGGAAAAGTCTGTGATCTGGCCACTGAATTGCAAGACGGCAATGCTGTCGAGATTTTAACTCGTGACCATGAGTTGGCTTTGGAATTGATCCGCCATGATACGGCGCACGTGATGGCTGAGGCTGTCCAGATTTTGTTCCCGAATACACAAGTTACAATCGGCCCGTCTATCGAGAACGGATTCTATTATGACTTCCATAAGTCTGAGCCGTTTACACCTGAAGACCTGTCCAAGATCGAAGCCAAGATGCGCGACATTATCGCGAAGAATGAAAATTTTGTTCGTGAGGTCTGGTCCAAAGAAAAGGCAATTTCTTTCTTTAAGGAGAAGGGTGAGCTGTTCAAGGTCGAATTGATCGAAGCGTTGCCTGAGGGTGAACCGATCAGCATTTATCGTCAGGGTGACTGGCTTGATTTGTGCCGTGGTCCGCACTTGCCGAGTACCGGTAAAGTCGGAACATCGTTCAAGTTGATGAGCGTTGCCGGTGCCTATTGGCGCGGTGATGCCAAAAATCCGATGCTGCAACGTATTTACGGGACAGCATGGAGAAACCAGAAAGAGCTTGATGATTATCTGCATATGCTGGAAGAAGCCGAGCGCCGTGACCATCGCCGTTTGGGTAAGGAAATGAAATTGTTCCACCAACAGGAAGAGTCCGCCGGGAATATTTTCTGGCATCCTCGCGGATGGACTCTTTTCAGAACTATTGAAAGTTTCCTGAGAGGACGCTTCCTCAATGACGGGTATCGCGAAGTTAAGACACCTATCCTGTATGATAGTTCTTTGTTCAAAGCTTCGGGGCACTGGGATTTGTATGGCGACAATATGTTCAAGGTTAATCTTGGCGACGAGAAGTATCTCGGGGTCAAGCCGATGAACTGTCCTGCGCACGTGCAGATATTCAAGCAAGGGATCAAGAGCTATCGTGATCTGCCGTTGCGTCTTTCCGAGTTCGGGTGCTGCCATAGAAATGAAGCATCCGGCGCGATGCACGGTATTATGCGTTTGCGTGGTTTCACTCAAGATGATGCGCACATCTTCTGCCGTGAAGACCAAATTACGCAAGAAGCTTTGCGCTACTTCAAGCTCCAGATCGGGATTTATGAAGATCTGGGATTTCCGCGTGATCGTCTGAAAGTCAAGCTGGCTCTGCGTCCTGACGAGAGTAAGCGCGTCGGGTCTGATGAGCTGTGGGATAAAGCAGAGAAGGGGCTGCGTGATGCTTTGGAAGCCGAAGGTCTTGAGTATGAAGATCTGCCGGGTGAAGGCGCATTCTATGGTCCGAAGGTTGAATTCCACTTGATGGATGCGATCGGACGGAGCTGGCAATGCGGTACAATCCAGTTGGACTTTAACCTGCCTGAGCGTCTGGATGCAGAATATGTCGGTGAAGACGGAGCACGCTATCGTCCTGTTATGTTACACCGTGCTATTCTCGGTGCTATCGAGCGTTTTATCGGGATTTTGATTGAACATTATTCAGGCAAGTTTCCGATGTGGTTGGCTCCGGTTCAGGCTGTGGTGACAACTATCACCAATGATGCGGATGCGTATGCCAACTCTGTTTTGAAAATGTTGCTGGATAACGGTATTCGTGCCGAGATTGACACGCGTAGTGAAAAGATCGGTTACAAAATCCGTGAACATTCTCTGGAAAAAATCCCATTGCTGATCGTTGTCGGCAAGAAGGAAGAGGAAAGCAATCAGGTTGTGTTGCGTTACCTTGGCGAGGAGCAGCAATTAACGCTTTCCTGTGCGGATGCTGTGAAGCACATTCTGGAGCAGTGTGCTATTCCGCAACGAAAAGATTAGGAATTTCTTTTTAAGATATGATTATGAAGGGATGCGGGTTTTTATCCGCATCCCTTTTTTTGCCTTATTTAAAGTTTTTGAAATAGAGATTCATGAGCTGAGGCACTTTATCCAGAATGGATGTATCTCTTTCATCCAGAAACTCCAGAACGATACCTTTCATATATATGCTGATGCCGCGCGTGAGAAGATCGCAGTCTGTATCTTTCGGCAATTGGCCCAGATCTTTTGCGCGAAGGAAAAATTTATGGAAGGCATCAAATTTTTCTTTCTTTTTGGCGATGTGTCTTTGACGAAAGACTTCCAGTTCTCCGGAGTAATCACATTTTTGTAGAAAAATAATGAGTGATAAGACCTTTTCTTCGTCAGTTTTCAGTTTAAGTAAGACATCAGTGCAGATGTTTTTGAGCTGTTCTAGCGGGTTGGGGTCGTTTTTATCGAATTCGTCCCAGATGGTCTCGATAAAGGATTTGTGTAGCCCGTCGAAAAGAGCGTCAAAGATTTCTGTTTTGTTTTTGAAGTGCCAGTAGACGGCACCTCTGGTGACGCCTGCTGCCTTTGCGATTTCGTCAATGGAAGTCTTTGCGACTCCTTTTGAGGAAAAGAGGTAGATGGCCGAGCGTAGGATGTCTTTTTTGGTTTGTTCTGCTTCTTCTTTTGTGCGTCGCATGATTATTTTTCTTCCCTCATCTTGACACATACATTCGCGGATGTATGTTAGTTCCCTAGATCATTTAGTATATTTTGTCCAGTTCTTGGTTGCGAGAGTGTCAACTTTCGGGGGACGAAACGGAAGGCGGAAGCTCGGAACATGAAAAAACTCATTATTTCAGGTGTAGTTGTGGCGTTGCTTGTGGCGGCATATTTTATATATGGCGCATTTGGCACCGAGGTTAATCCGGCAAATGCCGCCGGACCATCTGCCGGGCCACCAAAGGCTGTGTCCGTTATTCAAATTGCTCCTCAGAAAATTATTCTCAAGAAAGAATTACCGGGCCGTATTACAGCCTATCGTCAATCCCAAGTGCGCCCGCAGGTGGATGGGTTGATTGTCGAGCGGTTGTTTGAAGAAGGGTCCAATGTCACTAAAGGCGATCAGTTGTACCAGATTGATGACGCTCGTTATGTTGCTGGTTTGAATAGTGCCAAGGCGGATTTGAAGTCGGCTGAGGCCAATATCCGATCTGTGCGCGCACAAGCCAATCGTTATAAGCAGTTGATCGAGATCGAGGCTGTATCCAAGCAGGAGTATGATAATATTCGGGCGGACGTGGACAAAGCAAGTGCCGCTATTTCTGTGGCTAAGGCTGCGGTTGATGTGGCGCAAGTCAATCTGGACTACACCAAGGTTTACGCCCCGATTTCAGGGCGTATCGGGCGGTCTTTTGTAACTGAGGGCGGTCTTGTTACGGCTAATCAGGATCAGCAATTGGCAACGATTACACAATTAGATCCTGTCTATGTAGATATGCAAGAGTCCGGAGATGAAGCCCTGCATTTGCGTTCTCGTTTGACGGGTGTGGATGAAGCCCCCGTGACAATTGTTTATGGTGATGCTTCTTCCAAAGACAGTGTGTACCCGTATGAGGGAACTTTGAAGTTTTCTGAAGTGACTGTGGATGAGACCACGGGGTCCGTCACGTTGCGCGCTGAAATTCCTAACAAAGATTACGTCTTGATGCCGGGATTGTTTGTGCGTGCTCAAATTAATATGGGCGAGAAGGATGTTCTTCTTGTGCCGCAACGCGCGACTTTGCGCGGTGCCGACGGCAAGTTGAGCCTGTGGGTTGTTGATCAGGATAACAAAGCGCAAAAACGCGTTATTGAGACCGAGCAAGCTTATAACGATCAGTGGGTTGTGACTTCGGGCGTTGAGAGCGGGGACCAGGTGATTGTTGAAGGATACCAGAAGATTGGTGCCGGTCAGGTTGTTGCACCATCCCCTTGGGTGAGTGCTGATGCAGCCGAGCAAGCTGTAACTTCTACAAAATAGACTTAGAACATTCCTTTGCGTTGTAAGGGAATACGAACGGAGTGAATGTGTCATGTCCCACTTTTTTATCGAGCGTCCTGTTTTTGCATGGGTGATTGCGATTGTAATTATGCTGACAGGGTTACTGGCTGTCAGGTCTTTACCGATTGAGCAATATCCGAAAATTGCGCCGCCGACCGTGTCAATTCGTGCGAATTATCCGGGGGCATCTGCCGCAACAGTTGAAAATGCAGTCACTCAGGTTATCGAACAGAAGCTGACAGGGATTGATAATCTTCGTTATTTTTCTGCCAGTTCTTCTGACGGGTCGATGTCCATTACCTTGACGTTCGAGCCGGGTACAGATCCGGATATTGCGCAGGTTCAAACACAGAATAAAGTGTCTTCTGCCGTCTCGACATTGCCTCAAGAAGTGCAACAGCAAGGGGTGAGTGTTACCAAGTCCAATGACAGTTTCTTATTGGTTGTCGGGTTTTATTCCAAAGACGGGGCGATGAGTAACCAGAAAATCAGTGACTTGCTGGTGTCAAAATTTCAGGACCCGATTTCGCGTATTAACGGTGTCGGGAGCGTGCGTGTGTTCGGCGGGCAAAACGCCATGCGCGTCTGGCTTGATCCGTCCAAGCTCTATAGTTACAACCTGACGCCGATTGATGTGTATAGCGCAATTGATGTGCAAAACACCGATATTGCCGCGGGGCAGCTTGGCGGGACACCTGCCATTGAAGGGCAGCAAGTGAATGCCACGATTAAAGCCCAATCGCGTCTCGAGACAGTACAGGATTTCGAGAATATTGTCTTGCGGGTGAATACGGACGGGTCACAATTGCGCGTCAAAGATGTTGCCAAGGTCGAGATCGGCACGGAAGATTATGACCGTATTGCCCGTTATAAGCGTCAGCCTGCGGCGGGGATGGCTATTTCTTTGGCGACGGGTGCGAATGCTTTGGATACAGCCGATGCGGTTAAGGCGCGCGTTGAAGAGTTGGTTAAGTTCTTGCCTGAGGGCGTTGAATATATGTACCCGATTGACGCGACTCCATTTATTGAAAAATCCATTACATCTGTTGAGCATACTTTGATCGAGGCGATTGTCCTTGTGTTTCTTGTTATGTTGCTGTTTTTGCAGAACCTCAGGGCAACACTTATTCCGACGATTGCCGTTCCTGTCGTGTTGTTGGGGACGTTCGCGATTTTGCTGGCATTCGGGTATTCGATTAACGTTCTGACCATGTTTGCGATGGTTCTGGCTATCGGGTTGTTGGTGGATGATGCGATCGTCGTAGTTGAAAACGTCGAACGTATTATGAAGGATGAGGGGCTTTCGCCGAAGGAAGCGACTAAAAAATCCATGAAACAGATCACGGGTGCGTTGATCGGGATTGCTGTTGTTTTGTCGACTGTTTTTATCCCGATGGCGTTCTTTAGCGGGTCTGCGGGCGCAATTTATCGTCAGTTCTCGATTACGATTGTGTCGGCTATGGGGTTGTCTGTTCTGGTGGCTTTGGTTCTTTCACCATGCTTGTGTGCGACGCTATTAAAACCGCATCATCATAACGGACAAGGTAAGAAGCTTGAAGATGTGGCTTTCTTGTCCTGGTTTAATCGTCAGTTTAACAAGCTGCGGGATTTTTATGAGCGGACCACAAGTTATATGGCGCGCCGTATTATGCGCTTTGCTGCGATTTATATCATTCTGGTGGGCGGGATGGTCTGGATATTCTCTGATCTTCCGACATCATTCCTGCCGAATGAAGATCAGGGATATATGTATTTGATGGCAAATACACCCGCCGGGTCTACGGCAGAACGGACACTTGAATCCATGAAGAAGGTCGAAGATTATTTTCTCGATCAGCAAGGCGAAAATGTCGAACATTTGTTTACAGTCGTCGGATTTTCGTTTGCAGGGTCTGCGCAGAATGCCGGTTTCGGATTTGTGGGATTAAAGGATTGGGATGAGCGGAAACGCCCTGACCAATCTGTGACAGCCATTCAGGGGGCTGCGTTTGGGGCATTGTCCCAGATCAAGGACGCGACCGTGTATCCGATTGCGCCACCTCCAATTCGTGAGCTCGGGAACTCTTCAGGTTTCGAATTCCAATTGGTTGACCGTGCGGCTCACGGGCATGAAGCCTTAATGGCGGCACGCAATCAATTTCTGGGGATGGCGGCACAAGATCCGAGACTGACAAGTGTGCGCCCGAACGGTCTGGATGATGTGCCTCAATATAAAATCAATATTGATAGCGAGAAGGCATCGGCTTTGGGCCTGTCTTTAAGTGACATCAACAGGACGCTTCAGATTGCGTGGGGGTCGAGCTATGTGAATGACTTCCTTGATGACGGGCGTATCAAAAAAGTTTACCTGCAATCCGAAGCATCCGCGCGAATGATGCCGGAAGATTTGAAGAAATGGTATGTACGTAACAGTTCAGGAGACATGGTTCCGTTTAGTGCGTTTTCAACATCCGAATGGACGTTCGGGTCTCCTAAACTCGAGAGGTTCAGCGGAACATCTTCTGTGAATATTCAAGGCGGCGCGGCACAAGGCGTGAGCACTGGGGAAGCAATGGAGGCGGCGCAAGAGATTGTGAACAAGCTGCCTGCGGGGTACGGAATTGAATGGACAGGGATTTCATTTGAAGAACGTGCCGCCAGCAGTACATCTGTGATGCTATACAGTATTTCTATTCTGGTTGTGTTCTTGTGTTTGGCTGCTTTGTATGAAAGCTGGGCTGTACCGTTTGCTGTGCTGTTGACCTTACCTTTGGGTGTTTTGGGAACGGTTGTTTCTGCCGCATTGATGAACTTCCTTGCAAATTATTTCGGATGGGCAGGGTTTTCTCTACACTTATCGAACGACGTGTATTTCCAAGTGGCGTTGTTGACGACTGTGGGATTGACGGCCAAGAACGCGATTTTGATTATCGAGTTTGCGAAAGAGTTGCGCGAGTCAGGGCATGAGATGATGGAATCCATTTCCACGGCGGCACGTTTGCGTTTCCGTCCGATCATCATGACCTCTATGGCTTTTATTCTTGGTGTTACGCCTTTGGCGTTATCATCAGGGGCGGGGGCTGCTGCGCAAAATGCGATTGGTATATCTGTGATGGGCGGGATGATTGCCGCGACCTTTATCGCAATTTTCTTCGTGCCGATGTTTTATGTTTTGATCGAGAAAATCTTCCATAAGAAACAACTTGTCGAAGAACAGCATTCTCACCACTCTCACAATCATAATTCGATTGTGGATGGGCATATAGAAGAGCAATAGAAGAGTAAATAGATACGGGTTTTTCTGGGCTATATTTTTGATTGGTGCGGGCGGGATATTCGTTGAGGAAAAGCCAAGAGTTGCCGGGCTTGAACTCGCTCTTTAAAAAAGACCTTGCCAAGCAGGTCGGAGATGTGTTTTTCTTGAACCATGATTAGTGCTTTTAACACCATCCGTTCCATCCGAAGCAGCCGACGTAGTTACGCGCTGTGTTCAGGTTGGTGTGCATAATCCGTCTAATTAGATCCTCACATTTCTGACCTGTTCCGCAGCGCGTAAAGCCCAATTCGCGTTATTTGAAGCTTATATTAATCAATTAGGAAGCAGGTCTTATATGACACAGGAAAATAAAAAAGTTGTTCTCGCATATTCCGGCGGGTTGGATACATCCATAATTCTGAAGTGGCTTATTCTCAAAGGATATGACGTTATCGCATTTCTGGCGGATGTTGGTCAGAAGGAAGATTTTGAGGCGGCCAAAGCTAAGGCTCTTAGTCTTGGCGCATCCAAAGTTTACATCGAAGATTTAAAAGAAGAATTCGTCACAGATTATATTTATCCGGCTTTTGCGGCGGGAGCTATTTATGAGGGGAGGTATCTTCTGGGGACGTCTTTGGCGCGCCCTTTGATTGCCAAGGCGCAGATCGAGGTTGCCCAAAAAGAGAATGCGGCTTTTGTTGCGCATGGTGCGACAGGCAAAGGGAATGACCAAATCCGTTTTGAGCTGACCTACTATGCTTTGCAGCCTGATATTCAAGTGTTGGCGCCGTGGAAAATGCCCGAGTTTCTGAGTGAGTTTAAAGGGCGGAGCGATATGCTTGATTTTGCAGATAAGCATCAAATTCCTGTCACGGCAAGTCGTAAGAAACCGTATTCGGAGGATGACAATCTTTTGCACATTAGTCATGAGGCAGGAATTCTCGAAGACCCGTCTGCTATCTGTGATGAAGAGATATATTCGAGAACGGTTTCTCCGGAAAAAGCACCTGATACTGCTGAATTTGTAAATCTGACCTTTAAAAACGGACATCCTATTTGTTTGAAATTCTTGGATGGGGGAAAAGTAGTTGAAGGGAGTCTGCCGATTTTTAACGCGCTCAATGATCTGGGATCAAAGCACGGTATCGGTCGTTTGGATATGGTTGAAAACAGGTTTGTCGGAATTAAATCCAGAGGGGTTTACGAGACACCGGGAGGGGCGATTTTAAAAGCAGCTCATCAGGATTTATGTGGTCTGACAATTGATCGGGAGGTGATGCGTCTTTATGAATTATTCGCCGGAAAGATTTCGGATTTGATTTATAACGGGTTCTGGTTTTCTCCTGAGATGGATGTCTTGTCTTCTGCTGCGAAGAAAATTCAGGAGAATGTAGAAGGGGATGTCACTCTTAAGCTCTATAAAGGAGTGGCGTATCCTGTGGCGCGGACGTCTGCGAAATCACTCTACAATTCCGAATTGTCTTCTATGGATATAGAAGGCGGGTATAATCAGGTAGATGCAGGTGGATTTATCCGGATCAATGCCATTCGCTTAAAAGCGCATCATGCTATAAAGTCTTTGAAGTAGATCGGAGAGGTAAATGTCCAAGAAATTATGGGGAGGCGGATTTTCTCAAACCGCCTCCGTGAAACTGGAAGAATTCTGGAACTCGATCGGGTTTGATCAGCGGTTGGCGGAATTTGATATTCGGGGCAGTATGGCTCACGCGAGGATGCTTGGGGCATGCGGCATTGTCCCTGAAGATGACGCTGAAAAAATTATAGGTGGATTGACGTCAATTCTGGATGATCTGAATTCAGGAAAACTTGAATTCCGTCTGGAGGATGAGGATATTCATATGAATATCGAGCGGACATTGACAGAGAAGATCGGACCTGTTGCCGGAAAGTTGCATACCGCACGCAGTCGTAACGATCAGGTTGTTCTTGATATGCATTTATATGTCCGGCATGAAGCAGAAGAGATCAGCACTCTTCTTCGTGAACTGGCAAAAGCGTTTTTGAAACAAGCCGAGCAAAATATAACGACCATTATGCCGGGTTATACGCATTTGCAGAGGGCGCAGCCTGTGACTTTTGCCCATCATCTTTTGGCGTATGTCTGGATGTTTGTTCGGGATATGGAACGGATAAAATCTGTTCAAAAATCGGTGTCACTATCTCCTTTGGGAGCGGGAGCTTTGGCAGGCACGACCTTTCCGATTGATCGTGACTATGTTGCCCAAGAGCTGGGGTTTGACGGGATTTATCAGAATAGTCTTGATGCCGTGAGTAATCGCGACTTTATTCTGGAACTCTTATCGGCCAATGCCATTATAGCTGCACATTTATCTCGTTTTTGTGAGGAAGTTATCTTGTGGGTCTCTTCCGAGTTTTCTTTTGTAAAACTCTCTGATGCGTATTGTACGGGGAGCAGTATGATGCCCCAGAAAAAGAATGCGGATTTGGCAGAGTTGGTGCGTGGGAAAACAGGCCGTGTCTATGGTGCTCTGACAACAATGCTGACAATTCTCAAGGGGCTGCCTTTGGCCTATAATAAGGATTTCCAAGAGGATAAGGAATGTCTGTTTGATAGTGTTGATACGATCAAAGGCTGCCTTTATCACTTAACGGGTATGGTGGAAACCATGTCTGCAAAACCCGAGAGCATGTTGGCGGCAACCAAGCAAGGATTCCTGAACGCCACTGATTTTGCAGACTATCTTGTCGGTAAAGGATTGCCGTTTCGGGAAGCTCATGAAGTTTCTGCAAAGCTTGTTGCGGAATGTCTTGAGAAGGGGCAAACGCTGGAGGATTTGTCGCTCGATGAATGGACATCTATTCACCCGTTGATCGGAAACGATGTGTTGGATGCTATTAATATCCGGAATGTGTTGGATAGGCGGCAATCGCAAGGTGGTCCTGCGCCTGTGCGTGTTAAAGAGCAGATCAATTGTTTACGGATATGTCTGGACGGGTTGTCGGAATAAGAACGCAGCCAGCTGCTGGGGCTGTGCCGTTTACTGGGTACACGCCTGTTGCACTTAATGTTCTTGAGCAAATGCGTAAGGCTGAAGGCTTTCAATACTCTCAACCGAAGTAGGTTTTTGTCATGGCTGGTAGGCTAAAAACACAAAACTTATAAAATATATAAGATTTATTTTTGAAAATCTTAATTTCGATACGGTTCGTAAAGATTCTTTGCGTTTCCCTGTCCAAAAGTGTATATTTCTTAGGAATTCATTAAGATTTTGGGGGTTTACCATGGCCACTTCTTCAGTTTTTCGTCGTTCTGCGGCTGCTGCCGCAATGCTTGTAGCCGTATTCGGTGTTGCTGCTAATGCACAGGCAGGTGGATTAGAAGCAGGTAAGTGCTATTCAAAGGCTGCTGCGGAAGCGGTTTTGGCGCAAGAAGGTCAGAAGCCGATTTTTGGTGGCGATCGTATTGCAGACTCTAAGCCAGCTAACATCTTTTTCGTGAATGATAGTGGCTATGGATATAATATTGAAGGCGACCAATCTTTGGGGATACCATCCCAGAAATTGTGCGCCAGAGCTGCTTATAAAAATGTTCATATCAATAGCCGTGATAATCCTGAAATTCCTAGCTGGGGACAGAACATAAAGAATAATGGTGGTATTGATGTTCATAAGGCCTATCAAACTGGTGGGCGTCTGGTTTTTGCTGCACAATCCTATTCAGTAAAAGGTGGCAAGGAAGTTGATGGACAAGCTATAACCGTTATGGCGGGTAGTACAGAGAGTGGGCGGACAGATGCTGCTGTCTGGTCAGTCAGTTCTGCGGGTGTGCCGGATGATTTGTTCTCAATGGTAAAGTTCAGTGTATTTCCGCATATGAATACGCTGATTGCGCAAGCTCAAGCGCAGCGGAATGCATCTTTATCTAATGGAACAGCCGTTGCCATGGCTCCGCGATAATTTAAAAATCAACCGAATCCATAATTTCCAACAGGGGCGGCCGCGGCCGCCTTTGGTTGTGTTTGCTCTTGTTGTGGTTGGGCTGTGGGTTCAACCGTAATGGTCGATCCTGCTTTTTCATTGTAAGTAGGGGTTAATGCAGTTTCTGATTTTATTTCTGTCGGAGTGGCAGATGAAAAAATGGAATGTTGTTGCGATGGGGCGGCAGCTTGTAATTTTGGTTCAGAAATATCCTGTTTATTTGCTAATAAATCTGCACCTAGCGATGCTGACATTTCTGTACTTTGAGAAGCTACGGCATCAACTTTGTTGGTTAAACCTGCTTTCCAACCGGACTCATATTGCTCTTTGAATTTTTCCATGTCGGCGGCGACTTGTTTGTCGCGTTTTAGTCTTTCGAGTTCGGCTTGTTCTTCCTCAGAGAGTCTTCCTTGGCGTTCTTTTTCAAGAAGTTCGAGTGTGCGTTTTAATTTATCGGCACGTTTTTTTGCTTCTTCTTTTGAGACGCCTTCGCTTTCCAATTGCTGGGTAAATCTGTTGTAATTGGATGGGTCTTGCATGAAGAGATACATATTGTGCAAATCTGCACCGGAGAATTGTTTTCCACCGATTGTGTGCATTTGTGCATCCCACTGAGCCATGTGCTCTTCGCGCATTTGTTCCATCTGTTCCTGATGGAGGTCGTTGCGCAGGTCTCTCATTTGCTGTTCGATGGCGGCGGCGCGTTTGCGGGCTCTTTGTGCGGGCGTCAGGTCTTCATCGTCCCCGTCATCTCCCATGTCTTCGATTTCGGCGATGGTCATGTTGGCAATGAAGGCATTTTGTTTTTGGTCGATTGCTCTAGAAAAATTAAGCATCACATCATTGGCAAATGCCATGGCATCGGATGCGTGGGCAATTGCAATCTCTTCCATGATCGGGTTGTGCATGATGCCGTAGGTCATCAGTGCTTCGCCCGGTGTCATATCTTTCATCAGGTCTTCCGGAGTAGCCTGAGAGAGGGGAAGGAAATCTTCGGGTTTATAGTTATTGATAAGATACTGCGCGCCATTCGCAAATTCAGCCTGTACGGCTTGCGAATAGGCGCTGAGATTTATACCTGTTGATAGGTCTGTACTCAGGTCTGCACTCACGTCTGCAGGTTCTGCGGACAGCCGATCGGCTCTCTCGATTGTATCTAGTCCTAAGGACACCATTTTCTCCCCCCACGGGAAATTTGGTTATGTATAGTTTCTTGTTTTTTATATATGGATACTGATGTTTTCCACATACAGCTTCATTATGGGGGAGGAATGTTTAATAAATATGTAAAAAAGAAAGATTTTTAATAAAATTTATTTCAAATTTTATCCATTCCGAAGGGGCTTCGGAAATCCGCAGAAAATATATGTTTTAGGCTTTGGCTTCGTTATCCGTGGGGGGAGAATGTCAGCCCTATAATCTATAATATATCAATAGTTGATATGTTGCAAGTAAATACTCCGATTGGTTGGTAAGGGCGAGGGAGAAGAAAGCTCCTAGTGAAGGATGTGCGGCTTTCAAATCCATGTAGTATTTTATTTAAAGGAAATAATTTAGGCCGCTGTTTGGGAGATGATTCTTTCATGCTTTCTAAGAAAATCAACTTCCATGATAGGGTAGTGTTTTAGGCCTTCGGGAAGCTCTTTGATTAGAAGTCTTCGGGGATTGTTTAATATGTTGAGAAATTGTCCGGCATAAATTTCAACAAAATCTTTTTGTTCATTGAGAAGCGACATTAAAGCCAGTTCAGCCAAAATATATTTCCGGGATAGATCTAAAATGCGGTCTTTTTTTTCTCGCGATATAATTGATCCGCGATTTTCTAATCTTATTATGAAGCTATTAATGTCATCGTCTATGAGAGCCGCAAACAGCGCATTTGATTTGTAGAGATCATGCAATTCATGGAGTTGCTGTTCCAGAGGGCGTGAGTCTGATAAGTCTTTAAATCTATTCAGCGGTATGTTGGGGAAATTTGACAAAATGGAATGATTTTTTTCTATCCATTCGTCTCCCATTTTACGTGCTAGAAGTATTGCTTCTTCGTAACTAATATTTTTTTCTAATTGAATATTATAAGCGTGAACATCGTCATAGATGTCTAATTGGACTTGTGCGTATTTTTGTGATGCCCATGTCAATAGTGCATCCAGTTTCATTCCTCCGTGCCTTGCGTTGTTCAGGCTAATTCCAATATGAGCGCAGGATACAAAACCTCCTTGATTGGAGTTCTTTAAAATTTTTACCTTATAGTCAAAAGGCCTTGTCATAGGTATCTAATTTCCGATGTACTTTTTTCGGGTTCCTTGAGAAATCCCCACAGGATGTTAAACATATTTCTTCTTGTTTCTGCTAAAAGTTCATCTTTTATAACTAGAGCCTGAGTTTGGTTTTCTGTTGTTACTGCCAGTTTGTCAGCATAAATCAGGCTTACATAGTTTCTGAACTTATTTTTTGGTGTGTATCTATATTCATTCAGCGGCCCCATAATGGTTGTATTGCCTTCGCAGACCATCAGTCTCATCTTGATGCCGTCCGCTCTCATGGCTTTGACTTTTTCAATGACTTCAGTCGGAGATTGGTTTTCATCGGCAAATTCTAAAAGAAGCTCGGGATGATCTTCTTTTAGAAGGGAGTGGTGAACGTCATCCAGAAGTCTTAGATACCAACCATCTCCGTCAATGATGGTAACAGTATTCTTTTTGAGCCGAACACCGTCCTCTATGAATTCAATACCTGCCAGCTCTAAAGCTTTCACAATTTTATCAATTGTTGCTTTTTGCGGTGTTGTTCTTGCAACTTCCAGATTGGCTACAGAAAATTTTGATAGTCCTGCTCTGTTGGCCAAGTCATCTTGCGTCCAATCCAGCAAAGTTCTGGCGGCTTTTATCTGGCTAATGTGTGGGCTTGT
>QKCR01000003.1 GCA_003245575.1 Alphaproteobacteria bacterium
GGCTGCGAATATATCTTAAAAAACGTCAGGCCGAAGATGTTACTGTGGGGCATATTCGGGCTGCTTCTTGCTGTTGATCTGAGCGTGACACCGAAACTGGGAATCAGTCTGTCAGCTTCTGTACTCCGGACACTATTTTTCCCGACATTTCAATTTTGCCATCAATTCTGGTATATTCCATTATACTGCTTTAAAACGATGCTGTATGTCGTGTTGTTTCTTTTCTCGGCATTTTTCTTATGGAAGCGGGTCTACGACTGGCACCCTATTAAAAATCCCTATACGAAATCAGTTCTTCTCTTTTTATTGGTTGTAATACTTTCATTCGATCTTGTCACCTATCGTTTGCTTGGCTATCGGTTGAACTATGATATCAGTGAAGACGAAGCCTTTGAATTATCGAATAGTGCAAGCATGCAGCGTGCCTCACTGACATATGAACCTCGCAGGCGCAATATTATGAATCCTGATGAGTTGACAGAACTCCAGAAAGAACGGTTCAGGGTTGCAACATATAAACAAACATGCCTGTACCCGTCTTATACAAATGCGGCACAGGTGGATAACTGGTGCATTTCAGAGGCGTTTAATACATTGCTGATCTCAAAATTTGCATATGGGCTCATTCATGCATTACGGCCTGATTTCAGCCATCCCGATGATCCGGCTAATGATAAATTTCGTTTTCTGGTTGGCAATACGAGTGACAAACTCAGGTGGGTTCCGAATGCCGTCATCGTTTCTTCTGATGATAAGGCGGCAGAGCAACTCAAAGAGCGGAGCATCGATAATCTGAAAAACAACGTTATCCTCATTTCTGATCCTTCTGTTCACACACAGGATAATGTCGCCGCAAATGCGATCTCTGACTCAGTGCCGGAATATTCTGCTCCGCTTGATACAGAGGCATTGCAAGCTTCTTTTGAGATTAAACACTTTTCTGCCAATATGATTGAATTCGATGCCGTGACTCCAGCAAATGCGTCTGGATGGATCATATATGCGGATACATTTTCAAATAATTGGATGGCGGCTATTGATGGAGCTCCGGTTCAGGTCTGGCGCGCGAACATCGCCTTTAAAGCAATTCGAATTCCAGCCGGCTTCCATAAAGTCACCTTCCGGTATAATGGTCAGGTGCGTGAAAAAGTCAGTTGGGTTGCTGCAATATTCTGCTTATTGTCAACCTTGTTTTTTATTGGTTATTTTTTATGGATCTGTCTTCCGATGTCAATAAAGACGTTTAGCGAGAGCGATTTAAAATAGATTTCTCCCGGCAATACGGCATGGATTTCGGGGCATGTTTAATAAGAAATTCCCGCTGCGTCCATCAAACCTTTTATATAGCCAATCGCATATAGGCGTCCTTGCATGGCATATCCGAAATCCGCATTTGCTTCACCCGCCATCGTCGGCGTATGGTCTGGACGAATCGGACAGTCAACGCCTGCTTGATGATACGCGCGAAGGGCAGCAGCCATATCGGTTGGCCCGTTGTCGTGAAAGGTTTCATGAAATTTCGTTTTAGTCCCTTCAATGTCCCTCAGGTGAACAAAAAAGATCTTTCCGGCTTTTCCGAACTCATCAATCAATTGAAAAATATTTTCCCCCATTGCACGAAACGTCGCTTGGCAAAATGTGACGCCGAGATTCGGGCTGGAAACTTCTTTGAAAATTCTTCGGTAATTCTCGGCCGATGTTAGAATGCGACCAATCCCCTTGATCGGCGAGAGAGGAGGGTCGTCCGGATGCAGCCCCATTTTTACGCCTGCTTTTTCCGCAACTGGTACGACAGCCTTCAGAAAATATAGCAGGTTGTTCCAGACCGTCTCTTCACTGATTTCGCCTGCATCTGTCAGTTCGCCGTCTTCGAGATCGGCCACATCAAACCCCGATGTCAATGCACCTCCGCGTTCGGGCAGTTCCGTTTGCGTACGGAACCATCCAATCTTCACCATAAAGTTCAGGCAGAGCAGAGGGATTTCAAGTTCGCCCATGTTCGTCAGCATCCGGCAATATTTTTCAATATCTTCATCGCGGCCTGGAAGTCCCAGTTTGATGCGGCTCATATCGAACTCATCCCCCTCAAGTCCGTACAGTTTTAGCCCTGCTTCGGCAAACCGTTCTTTCTGGCCGCGGAGTGTGTTCAAATCCCACGGAGGCAACTCGCCCGTCAATTCAGGGGCAGCTTTGGCGATGGCATGGTCAACTCCGATCTGTTTTGCCAGATCCCATCGCACGTCACGCTTTACCGGTAAGAACAGTGCCAGTTTCATTTATTTCTCCTGTTTTTGTTTGCCGTAGTGCGATATTGACATCGCCAACAAACTCCCACGTTCTGTTTTTTGGGCTCGAAAGTACGGTTTTTCTAAGACGCTCTGTATCTTCTTTATGAATCATCTCGGATGTCAGGATTTTATTCCGTTATATGACTAAACGCGGAGTGACACCACCGGTCGCTTCCTGTTTGTCAAATTGCTCTGTTAATTGATGAAGTTCATGTTCGCAAATCCGCGCACCCGAGAGAATCAAACGGATCAATTCTTTTTCTCGGTCGGTGAAATCTGTCGGAAATCCAAGTAGCGTCAGTGCTGCAACAATCTGGCCGCGGCAGTCACGGATCGGCGCAGAAATGGTTTCCAGATGCCCTGACTTTTTGTCAGCATGCAGAAAGCAGCACCCCTGTTCCCGGCACTGCCTAATGCGATCCCGGACAAGTTCAGGATTTTTCTTCTCAAAACAGCTGTCAGTGGTGGCAGCGATCAATTTTTCGATTGCCGTGTCATTTTCCGCATGCAGCAGTACGGCACCTGCGCTACCTTCAATGACAGGAAAACGAGAGCCAGGTTTACTGACCAGTGCAATCGGCCCAGGTGCGTCAGCCGACAACAATGTCATAAATTCTCGGTTGCCGTTACGGACAGAAATTTTTCCGGAGAGCCGTGATTTTTTTGTTAGCTCATCAAGCGGTTGTTGCAGGATTTCAAGCTGGGTCAGCGGTCTCATCAGCCCCTGTGCCGTCAGAGCCATGCCGAAACCGAGAACATATTTTCCACCACTTTTCTTGGCGATCCAGTTGACATTCATGCAGGTTTGCAACGCACGATAGCAGGTGGCCGGCGCCATGCCGGTTTTTTCGCAGATTTCCGAGGGTGAGACACCGTTTTCCTTCTCACCAAGCAGGATCAGCATCTGGATTGTCTTTTCAACAACCGGGATCGGTTGTGTGGCCATGGCTATCTCCAAAGATAACTACGTTATCAATATAGATAGTATTTAGTCGTTGTCAAGTCTTCTGTATGAATACTCGTGTATTTATGGTGTTTTATGGCAGGAAGTTTGAAGGAGTATCAAATTTGAATGAATCCCCTCATTTGATTAAACCGAATGTTCGGCTATGTTGTTTAAGCGATAGCAGTTTCTTCACGGGTGTAAAATAAATGTAATCGTGAGTTGGCGGCGAAATAGATCATAGCTATTGATATGGAGATTTAATGAAATAGATAGACATAAAATAATATGTACAGCAAGCTGGTTTGCTCAGTGGCAACCAGCTTCTGATTGTCGCTAAGCTTTACTTCCTGCGGTGCAATGTCAACGCAGGAAGAAGAATTGTTTTCAAGATATGTGCATAACATTTCAAGGTTCTGTACGAATGGTTTTATAAAACAAACCATATGCGGTCGGAAGTTGAAAAATGTAGCGTGCGGAGGAAGTGATCTGATGTAGGAAAAATGTCGTACTCCTTTTGAGTTTCTTGCCGAATGGTGTAGTAAGGCCATGGCGTTCCGGTTTTGCCAGGGCCATCGTCTACCCCTTCGGTACCCCTTCGGGAGAATGTGGAGTGTATAACGACATTGGCCTTTCCCCGCGATTCATACCACTTCTTATGTTGTAGTCTTTTCTCTTTGTTTGTCCAGAATAGAATGGCGGAACGTAGCGGAGACAGGCTGTTCTGGACAATCCAATGCCTCCGGTGCTGGCGGGCGATAACCCAGTGCACTG
>QKCR01000103.1 GCA_003245575.1 Alphaproteobacteria bacterium
TTCGAAAAACAATCAGCCAGACTGGTTAATCTGGAATGGAGCAAAATGCGCGGTGCACCGGTTATATGCCACGCTGTCCAAACTGCGGCCTGCGCGTACGGTGCACGAGAAGCGGAAAAAGAATCCGTTATTCTTGTAAAGCCGGACATCTATCTTCAAGGCACAGATACAATTGCTGAACTGGTTGACTCTGACGGCATCTGCATTGCTTATTCCAAGGATTGGGCTTCAGGTAAAGAAAACACCAGACCCATCAAACCGAACGTAGCCAAAGCATTTTACGGGGCACATTATAACGAAATTCCTGTTGTCCATATTCATCCTGATGAAGGGGTCACAGAAATGCATTTTGCTGATGGCACACGAATTTTGAATGAGAGAGCAAGGACGCCTGCCTAGAGGGTTAATGACCGAATTCACTATATATTAACATAACGCATGTATATATAGATGATACTTTAACGGAACCTCATAGGGACGTATTTAAAAATGACAGAACACCTATACCAACAAGCCAAATATTTTGCCGAAAATGAACACCCTATGAGGGGGTTTTACGACTCGTCACTGGTATCGTGTGCTTATAATGTCATCAAGTCATGCATTAGTGGAACAGATCAAAACGGGGCCGTGTATCTGAGAACCCCACCAAGTAATACGCACGAGCATACCAGCGCCTTTGCTAGAACTATAAAAGTAGGCCTGGAAATTATTGGCGGATTGGAAGCAACTGATAGATTTGCCAATTCAAACATCCTGACCGACATAACGCTTCAAGCAGTTAAGCCACGTCAGGATAGCTATTTTTCGTTAGCCGAGTTTTTTTCTACCCCTGCATCCTCCGATCAGGTGGAGTTCAAAATCTCTCGCGAGGAAATTGAAAAAGCTGTTGCACGACAAGCCGGCGTTGAAAACCTGATTGTAGATATGATCAAGGACGCCTCATTTCAGGCAAAGCCCTTGAAAGTGGAGAAAAACACCGGCACCGCACAGCAACAAAAAATCGACATTGTTCTGGAATAGCCCTACCTATACTTTTGGACTACCATCTATCGACTTTGGTTAACCTCTCGTCAATGATGGGCTGTGATAATTAAGAATAATTATCACAAAGACATGAAACGATACAAAAAAGAGATAATAGCCGAATTCCTCCTCGCAGCGACCTTTATTGTCGCTCTTTCAATCCTGCTGATTAAAGAAGAATTTTTTGAATGGTGGTTCGACTATACAAGAGCACATGACGACTGGGAATTGGATGAACTATTTGCCATCTATACAGCAACCGTAACAGTCATATCCATTCTATGTTTTCGCTATATTCGTATACTTAGAAAAGTTTTTGCAGAGCTGGAAGACGCTCATAAGACGTTACAACAAGAACAGAATAGACGAATCAGGCAGGAAAAATTATCTGCCCTCGGGTCAATGGCCAGCGGCATAACCCATGAAGTCAACAATGCACTCCAGCCAACGGTGGGACTAGGAAATTTTATTCTAAAAGGCCTTCAAGATAGTGGTAATCATAAACATGCCGAATACATGAATACCATCATGCAAAGTACCGCGCACGCAAAGAAAATCATTGATCAAATCCTCGAATATTCCCGCGAAGAAAAACATCGTGAGAATTACAAGATTCAAGATGCAAAAGAACTTCTGAATAATTCTCTGGAATTCAGTAAAAAAATTGTACCTGCCGAAGTTACAATCAACCATGTATTTTCGGATGACTTCATAAACAGATCTCCCAAGATTTTCGTAGACAAAACAAAAATCTCGCAGGTATTTATCAACCTTCTCAAAAATGCCGGTGAATCCATGAATAATAATGGGATAATTACCATCACAATAGATTCTACGACCTGCCCTGAATCCGCCGTAAAAGGAATAAAAATAGACATTGCTGACAGAGGAATAGGCATGGACAAAAGCACTCTTGCAAGAATATTTGACCCGTTTTTTACGACCAAAGATATAAGTGAAGGCACGGGATTAGGACTTGCAGCAGTACAAAACATCATAGACAAGCATGGCGGGATGATTCAAGTCACCAGTGAAGTCGGACACGGAACAACCTTTACAATCTATCTCCCCGAATACAAACCAAAACAGGAAGACAATAATGCCTGAGTTTATCGATACCAATATCCTCCTCGTTGAGGATGACTTAAATGTCCGAATGACAGTCAGGTCAATGTTGACTGAAATGGGCGTAAAAAACATCTTCGAAAAAAAGGATGGGCAAGAGGCTCTAACCTTTGTTGAAAATATGCAGGTCCGCCTGGACTTGATTATTTGCGATTGGAACATGCCCCATAAAACAGGGCTCGAATTTCTTAGGGAAATCAAACAATCTTATCCTGAAATTCTATTCTTAATGATCACGGCCAGAAATGATGAAGATTCAGTCCTCACTGCAAAGGAAGCAAATGTCTCTGCTTATATCCGAAAACCTTTTTCTTTTGAGGAACTTAAAACAAAAGTCCAAACACTTTTGAAGAAATAAGTGCAGGAGAAACCTATACAAACGGAAAACAATTGAGGGAAGCCATTGAAAATAGCGCGCCCGCAAACTTTGTTTGCTAACTCTTATAATAGGGCGACCATTTATAAGATAAATGGCGCGCCCCACAACGAAGCAACTAAAATAACTATCGAGGGACGTCATCTGAAAGATGGCGCGCCCGAGACGATTCGAACGTCCGACCTTTGCCTTCGGAGGGCAACGCTCTATCCAGCTGAGCTACGGGCACACACGAAATTTTTTAGCAGAACCCCCAACAGAAGGCAAAACTTATTTAGCCTCCTGAAAGCGGCACAAACCCTGACCTATCCCAAGAACATCCACGCCATTATCTCCCGCAAACCATAATACTATTCCGTCATCCATATTTAGGACAGTGGGAGATCTAATCTGGTTATTGGTCCATGTGAAGTTTTCGCGAAGCAGAAAAGGCGTTTCATCTTGTATCCACGCAGTTATACCATCTTGAGAGTAAGCATGAGCAAGAGCAATTTGTGAAAACGGATCATCTGTCACAATATCAAAGAAAAGATGAATCAGCCCTTCCGACATAAAAGCCATTGGCGTAGAAAATCCCTTAATCTTTTCGGAACGCGGATAAAATTTTTGATCGGGGCGCAAAACTATCCTTGGTGCACTCCAATTATCACCATCCTCAGAAACAACCACACCGATAGTTTGCAAAGTTGTATTTACACCCTTATCTCCTCCAAGAGCTGTAAAATAAACATACAACTTATCATCCACAACAAGAGCCGCAGGCTCTGCAACAATATACTGATTAAAATCCATGTTTGGAAACCAAGCATACGGCTTCGTCGGAGCAAGGAGAGGGACCGGACTTTTCACCCAATGAATTCCGTCTTCAGAAACGGCATAACCAACTTTATAATCTCGCACATCACTTTGGCCCTTGGAATATCCTGTATAAAAAAGATAAAAACGCCCCTTAAATTTCACAACAGAAGGTGTCTCTACACTTTTCCTATCCCATCCATCCTGAGATGGAGACAAAACCGGCGCTTCAGGAGAAAGTTTCCAAGACAGTCCATCAGAAGAAATAAGCCTGTATATTTCAATGTGCCCATCAAAATGATGATCGGATGACGCATACATCACAAGCTGTGCGCCGTCTTGAATGACAGACGGATCATTCCACGTAGACCCCTTAAAAAAATCTCCGCTCCGGATAACAGGATCGGGCAAAATAGAAGAACAAAAAAAGGAAGACGGGGCAGATATAGCTGAACTGCCACAAAACAAAATCAGCAGCAGAAAAAAAGCAAAAAAT
>QKCR01000138.1 GCA_003245575.1 Alphaproteobacteria bacterium
ATGCAAGTTGATGTGCATGACATCAACTCCGAAATCGGCGGGGCGAACTTTCCCGACCAGCGCATTAAAGTTTGCGCCATCACAATAGAAATAGCCACCGGCTTCGTGCAATAGTTTTGCACATTCTGCAATCTCGGTTTCAAACAAACCGCAAGTATTGGGGTTGGTTACCATCATCCCTGCCACATCTTTGCCATCACCGAGTGCAGCTTTAAAGTTCTCAAGAGTGACACAGCCTGTTTCTTTGGTCGGGATAACGCGCAGTTCATAGCCGCACATTGCAGCAGTTGCCGGATTTGTCCCATGTGCCGAGTCAGGACACAGAATAATTTTTCTATGGGATTGTCCGTTTAATTCATGGGCGCGGCGGATCGTCATTAATCCTGCCAGCTCACCATGAGCTCCTGCCGCAGGCGAAAGGCATACTCCACGCAAGCCTGTTAGCTCCCCCAACCAATTTTGCAATTCATACATTAACTCCAATGCACCTTGTGCTGTTTCTGTCGGCTGCAACGGATGTATGTTGGCAAAGCCATTGAGGCGTGCTGTTTTTTCGTTCAGGCGCGGGTTATGTTTCATTGTACAAGACCCAAGTGGGAAAAATCCGTGATCTATCGAGAAGTTCTTTGTCGAAAGACGGACAAAATGCTTGACGATTTGCGGCTCTTTCAGTTTTGGCCAACCAATATCTGCTCTGGTCGGAACGCCAGTTCTTGTTGCCCCCCCTTTTAAAGCCTCCAGATCAACACCACAGCCATCCGAAGCACGATGCTCCCACAACAGAGGCTCTTCATAATCGAGGGCGTATGATTTGTTGGTCATGATTACTTCCCTTTTCCTTTTTCTACACACTGCGCGAAAAATTCATCCGTAAACTCTTTAAATTCATCCTTATTCAGAACAGGCTTAATCAGCCTCTGCTCCGATGCCATCTTGTTGAAGCATTTTTGATAGGTATAGCCATTGACCCATCCCTCATCTGTCATGGCAACCTCTTCCAGCTCAACAGAAACAAGCTCATCATCTTGTTCTGTCACTTTTGCGATACAGCTTGAGGCGGAAGCTTCCAGATCTTTATATGCTTCTATGCCTTTATCATCACCGTACGCCATGTAAGGAAAGTCGGCAGGCGTTGCCCAGCGTGTTGCAACGACGCCCCCCTCCCCATCAAGTTTAAGTGACGTCAGTCCGCCGTTACAACGATCGCCACCCGGAATGCGTTCTTTAAGTTTCAGCGTATCTCCATCCAGACTCACAAGCATTCCTGACGAGAAATGTCCTGAGCCTCCACCATTCCAGATGTAGGTCACAAGGTAGTCATTCCCATTTACTGCGTTAATGGCATAGAGATCGTACCCGTCTTCCGCGTATTCCAGTGCATAGCGGTTATTATCCTCTATCTTTATATTTTCCACGTTTTTAGAGCATTCACTTAACTTGACTTGCGTCGGTCCGTTACCTTCCACAGGATCGAGAACGGAGAAGCATACAGGCGATACAGGCGCACCGTTCCAGCTCAACTCTAGTTTTTGGGTCTCCGCATGGGCAGAGAACGCAACACACATCATACAACCCGTAAAAAACAGAACTCTCATTCTTAGAACCTCTCGAACCAATCGTAAGTCTTTTGAAGCAATTCATTGACCGTCATTTCTTCGGTGAAGCAATGACCTGCTTTTTTGACGTCTATAGTTTCTTTTTCGCAGGTTAGAGCATCGAATAACTCTTTGCGCAGGAGCCTGTCTTCCAGCTCTGCAGTTACCACAAGAGACGGGGGCGTGATTTTACTTGCCATAGCTTGAGCCTTTTCTAAAGTCAGCGCTTTTGCTTCGTCCACCATTTCTTGCCCGATGATATTTATTCCGCCCCAATGCAGCGCTTTTAACTTACCGTCGCAGAGCTCCATGAGATCCTTCTCCCAAAACTCTACCCAAGGCACAAAGGACGGATCCCAAAAAGCCACTGCGTTGACTTGGGGTTGGGCAAACACCATCGTAAGCCCCCCATAGCTGTGTCCAACTGCATAAACATCTTGGTACGCAGGTTTAAAATACGCAATTACATCATTCAGGTCATTTGCTTGAAGCTGCAATGTCGCATTATGGAGATTTCTTGCCCCTTCCGCTTCCGAGTAAAAAGAAACTCGGGCGACGTCATATCCGTTTTTGTTAAAGAATATGCGTGCCATTTGAAGCAAATAGCTATCCACACGCCCCAAAAGGCCATGCCCCATGACAACTATCTTTTTTGACGGCTCATTTCCCGCTTGGTTATAAACCAGATAAATTGATTTTCCATCGCGTGCTTTAATGACAATTTGTTTTTCCATTAGAACCTCTCGAACCATGCAAAAGTTTTTTGGACCAGATCATGGGCCGTTTTACCCCGTCCAAAAATATGGTCTGCACCTTTTATCCTGATCTTTCCTTTTTCACAGGTTAGATCATCAAAGAGCATATTGGGGTCATCCCCCAGCCAGCTATCTTCTGCGACAACGACAAGTGACGGCGCCGTAATCTTCTCCGCCATATCTTTTGCCGCCTCGCGCGTTAGTTTTTTGACTTCTTCTATCGCGTCTATCCCCACCGCGAACTTGAAACGACCTGTGCGTTCGTAATGGCGTCCGTCTGGGGCGAGTTGTGCATTAATTACCCAGCGGCGACCGGGTTGGTAGGACGAGTCCCAGAAGCTCAAAGCATCGGCTTGCGGATTGGCGAAAATCATCGTCAACCCACCGTGAGAATGCCCGACTACGAAAAGCTTTTCATGATTTCCACGCACATGATCCAGCACCGCATTTAAATCCTTGGCATGGATACTCAATGTTGTCTCATGCAGGCGGCGAAATCCTGTATCGTCATGATAGTATGCCATTCTATACACATCATACCCACGATCATTAAAGTAATCACGTGCCACCTGATGCAAAGCTTCCTCTGGCTTCCCTGTAAAACCATGACCGATTACAACTGCTTTTTTAGACGGGCTATCATTTGCCTTATTTAATCTCACAAATATCTTTTTTCCATCAAACGATGGCACATCAAAGTCACTTTCAAGAACAAGGCTTTTATCAATCTCTTCCCGAGACATATCTTCCATTACGCGACCTCACCCAAAGCCGTTACAAACTGTTTTATTTCAGAATCAGTTGTCATTTCGGTGGCGGTCACCAACATTCTACTTCCATCCAGAGGAAGACCCGCAATGATATTCTTATCAAGGAGCTTCTTATGAATGTCAGATGCAGGTTTTGAAAGTTCAATGACAAACTCATTAAAATACGCATCATTGATAACCTTAACACCGCTTACTTTCGACAAGGCATCAGCCAAGTCACAGGCACGTTCGTGATTAAGACGTGCTAATTGCTTTAATCCTTCCTCACCTAATAGAGCGGCATGAACAGTAAAGGCAAGTGCGCACAAGCCTTGGTTGGTACAAATATTTGATGTCGCTTTTTCGCGGCGGATATGTTGTTCACGCGTTGAAAGCGTGAGTACAAATCCCCGCTTCCCTTCTGCATCAACCGTTTCCCCACATAGACGTCCGGGCATTTGGCGCAGATATTCTTGCTTGCACGCAAAAAAACCGAGATGCGGGCCGCCATAAGACATCGGAATTCCAATACTTTGCGCCTCGCCACAGACAATGTCTGCTTCTGTTGGCGCAGGCAACATCCCCAAGGATAAAATCTCTGTAATCACAACAATCAGTTTTGCGCCGATAGCGTCGCATTTTTCTTTCCACTGGGCATAGGCATGTGGCTTACCGAAAAAATCAGGGGACTGGACGATGATTGCCGCAACAGTGTCATCTTGCGTTGTTACGATATTCTCTTGACCGACATAGCTCTCTAAAACTTCTCCGTAATGCGGGTGAAGATTATTGCCGATGATTACTTTTTCCCTTCCAGTCAAGCGCATCGCCATTAGTGCCGCCTCTGCACAGGACGTCGCACCATCATACATAGAGGCGTTGGCGACATCCATTCCTGTGAGCGTTGCAATGAATGTCTGAAATTCGAAAATAACCTGAAGCGTTCCCTGGGCCATTTCCGGCTGGTATGGTGTGTAGGATGTCAAGAACTCAGAACGCTGGATAATATAATCAACCGTTGATGGGATATGGTGACGATAAACGCCCGCCCCCAGAAAAAACGGGCCGTCATTTGCTGCCCTGTTTTTTGAGGCAAGCGCCCCCATAAAACGTTCGACCTCCATTTCGCCTTGATGGTCCGGTAAATCATACTCATTTCCGGTCGGCAATTGCTTAAAAAGCATATCGACGCTTTGCGCGCCGATTGCTTCCAACATATCCTTGCGGTCTTCTTTCGTTAGGGGCAAGTAGCGCATCGTCATCCTAATCCACTGTTTTGAGGTAATCTTGATAAGCAGCGTCATCCATGAGGGCTGCCAATTCTTCTGCATTTGTTATTTTAAATTTGGCGATCCAACCGTCCGTGTCCGATTTCAAAAGATCAAAATCGCTCTCCAACGCATCGTTTACACGAATAACTTCACCTGTAACAGGCGTGTAAACTTCCGCAGCGGTTTTAACTGACTCGACAACTGCGAAGTTTGCACCTTTACTGTATGTCGCACCGAGTTTCGGGAGCTCGATGTACACCAAGTCCCCCAAGGCATGTTGTGCGTACTCGGTAATTCCGACTACAGCAACATCATCGCCTTCCATCTTGACCCACTCGTGATCTTTTGTGAATTTTGTTGTCATGTTGTTTATGTCCCTTGTCGATTGTTGATGTTTATTTTGTTGGCAATTTTGTGCGCGGTTTTAAAAATGGTAATGTCACAACCTTGGCAGGGATCAATCTCCCTCTGACATCCACATTCACCTCTGTGTTGGGCGCTGCATAATCAAGCGGCAAATATACCTGTCCAATTGAAGATTGGAGTGTCGGTGAAAATCCACCGCTTGTCAGTACACCCAGCTCTTCACCTCCGCGTGATTTGACAATCGCTCCTTCACGGGCAACACCTCTATCTGTCAACATAATACCTACACGCTTTTTAGCGGGTGCAGGCATCGACTCTTTTGCGTCCTTGCGCATCACCCATCCAAGATCGGCTTCAAGTGGCGTTGTGGTTGCGTCAATATCGTGACCATAGAGGCAATAGCCCATTTCAAGACGCAGAGAGTCTCTTGCCGCCAAGCCAATCGGTTTCACGCGATCATCTGAAAGAATCTTATTCCACAATGTCTCGGCAGCATCATTCGGCACAGAGATTTCAAATCCATCCTCCCCTGTGTAGCCAAGACGTGAGACAAACATTGTATAATCCTGATACCACACGCCCATATAGGGGACGCCCGAAAGATCAATCCCCAGCGTATCGCGCAATACCGCTTCCGATTGAGGGCCTTGCAATGCCAGCAATGACCAGTCTTCGAAATAAATAAATTCAAGCCCCTCTGTGAGGTTGGATTTAATCCATGCAATATCTTTATCTTTGCAGCCGGCGTTGATGACCATATGGAAGTCATCTTCTCCGGCTTTCGCGACCATCAGATCGTCAATGATGCCGTTTTGCTCATTGAGCAGGACTGTATATTTAGTGCGCTGTATGCCCAGTTTTTCGAAGGATGACGGTGTAAGTTTTTCCAAAAGGTCTTGCGCGCCCTTTCCTTTCACACAGATTTGCCCCATATGTGATACATCGAACAAGCCCGCATGGTCACGCACCCATTCATGTTCTTTCAGCACACCCAGATCGTAATATAGCGGCATATCATAGCCGGCGAACTCTCCCATCTTGGCGTTCAGTGCAATATGTGATGCATGGAGAGGTGTTTGTTTCATATCTTCTTATCCCGTCCCTGTCTGCTTAATGGGTTATGCCACCAATGTTACTTCAAAATCCTCTGTAACCGGGTTTGCCAAAAGTTTTTGGCACATTTCTTTAATACGGTCTTCTGATGTGCCTTCAGGTACGTCGATTTCAATGAACTTTCCTTGATGCACATTTCCGACTTCGGCGAACCCTAAATTGTGAAGCGCGCTTTCGATTGCTTTTCCCTGTGGGTCTAGAACACCTTTTCTCAGAGTTACTTTTACGATAGCTTTCATTTTATTTCCTTCTCTAAATTGAATTTTATCTCTGTTACTTCCAAGGTTTGGAAGGTGGGGCTTTGTTGATCGAGCGCAATTTGCGTTCACGCGCGATTTCATTTTCGATCTCGCCCAAGGATGCAGCGATTTGCTCATCCACGCTGCCGCCCATTATGATCCCGCTGTCAGGGATCAAGCCAAATCTTTTTGCAATATCCTGATAGGCTTCTATGACGCCGCCCATATCCTGACGGAAACGGTCTTTGTCCATTTTCTCGTTGGTTTTTTCATCCCATAGACGGCAATTATCCGGTGAAATTTCATCGGCCAGCAGAATATAAACTTCGTCATATTCTCCGTAAAGACGACCGAATTCCAATTTGAAATCTACAAGCTTTACACCGATTCCTGAGAACAAGCCTGAGAGGTAGTCATTGATCCTCCATGCTTGAGAGACGATTTCTTCCAACTCATATGGATCTGCCCATCCCATATTGAGGATGTGGTTTTCGCCAACCATCGGATAGCCTAATTGTTCATTTTTGTAATAGAACTCGATCAGTGGGAAATTCAGGGCTGTGCCTTCCTTTAATCCCAGTTTTTGGACAAGAGATCCTGCTGCGACATTTCGTATCACGATCTGAAACGGAAACATCTCCACCTGACGGATCAGCTGCTCCCGCATGTTTAGTGACTTCAGGAAGTGGGTTGGAATCCCCATAGCTTCCAGTTTGGTCATGATATGGGCTGAAATTCTGTTATTTAACACGCCTTTACCAGCGATCAGCTCTTTTTTTCCGCCATTTCTGGAGCTTGCATCATCTTTGAAATACTGGATATAGGTGCCCGGCTCAGGTCCTTCGAACAGAGTTTTATCTTTTCCGTCATAAATAACCTTACGACGGGATAAGTTGATACCGGAAAAAAGCATGCGTTTTTTGTCCTTCTATGAAGCCTTTTTCAGGCCCCGTTAAGTCTTTAGTTAGAGTTACTTGGTATAACAGAAGATATGTTTCACGCAAACCATATCTAGGCCAAAGAGCCGATTTTAGAACAGGAGACCTAACCCAAATGCATAATATTATGTCTATGCAAGACCTCGGAAAAGCCATGGAAACCAAATTCGCACTCGATCAGGAGGTTCTCTTCAAAATCGAGAGCCAAACCCAGATTCTGGTTGCAGAATGGGCAGCAGAGCGTATCGGTCTTGATCCCGACAGTTCCAAAAAATTTGTAATTGATCTTGGCGAATGGAGCCTTCAACCTTCCGGTGATAAGGACTTCAAAGCACGCATTATGGCTGATTTCTCGGCAAACGGCGTTGAAATCTCAGAAAATGCGCTGGAGCGCCTGATTGAGTTGAAGCGCCAGCAGGTCCGCAGGAAATATATGGCATCCTGATTAGTTTCTTCTAAATTATGACCGAAATAGGGAGAGGTTTGATGACTCTCCCTTTTTTTGTTGGCCCTTCCCCACAAGGTCTATATATTACTTCAAAATCAGGATTCACATACATATAGCTGTAACTTAAAGGACGAAACATGGCTTTTGACGAACGTAAAGATGCTGCCGAAAAGAAATTCGAGCTGGACCAGCAAACCCTCTTCAAGATCGAGGCGCGCGCCAGCAAGCTTATTGGGACCTGGGCGGGCGAAAAAATGGGCATCGCAGGAGCAGATCTGGAAGCCTATGCCAAAGAAGTCGTTGTCGCCAATCTGGATGAACCAGGTTATGACGACGTTAAACGCAAATTGATCGCTGACTTCTCGGAAGCTGACATTGCGTTTACAGACAGCGAGCTTGATCATATGATTCAAAAATATGTTGATATGGCAACCGAGCAGATTTCTCAGGAAGCCCAAAAGGCGTAGTTGCTACTGCGTCCTACATTTCAAATAATAAAAAAAGCCCGTTTTCGGGCCTTTTTTTATTTCTGATTTCTTTTTTATTTTCCCTAGAACAACTCGCTGCGGTTTAATTCCGCCCGACCGGTTTTTTATAATCAGACCATTTACAATCTGTATATGTCATTTCGTAGCCTATTTATTTTCAGTTACGCAATAAAAAAATACCTCCTATGTGAAAAAAATATGTTTATTTCCGTAATTTTCAATTTTCCTTACGAATCAGGCTTTTATTGTTTCTTGAATTGCAGTACATTCCAATAACTTAACCCATAATATATATATTTTTCAGGTTCTCAGATGAAATCAGCGATTATCGTCTTTCCGGGCACAAACCGCGAGAAGGACATGCAAATGGCCATTGAACATGTCTCAGGGCGTGCGCCGACACTGGTTTGGCACAAGGAAACGACCTTGCCAGAATGCGATTTGATGGTTTTGCCGGGTGGCTTTTCTTATGGTGATTACTTGCGTTGTGGGGCCATGGCGGCGCACTCCCCTATTATGAAAGAAGTAATTGCCAGAGCTCAAAAAGGAACGCGATTGCTGGCAGTATGTAACGGCTTCCAAATGCTGGTTGAAACAGGTCTCGTTCCCGGCGCCCTTCTTCATAACCGCTCTCTGAAGTTTATTTGCAAGCAAGTTCATTTGCGTGCAGAGAACACATCAACGGAATTCACACGCAGTTTTTCCCCTTCACAAGTTTTCCAAGTGCCGATTGCACATGGTGAGGGAAACTATTTCGTAGATGCAGATGGCCTTAAGGCTATGAAAGATAACGACCAGATTGCATTCCGTTATTGTACATCTGACGGTCGGATTACCGAGGATGTTAACCCGAACGGATCGCTCGAAAATATTGCAGGCGTCTTTAACAAGGAAAAAACTATTCTTGGAATGATGCCTCACCCTGAAGACTCTGTTGTCCCACATGCGAACGGACATGAAGGAACACCTTTGTTTAAGAGCATTGTCGAGGCTTTGGTGTAGATGCATACGTTAGATACATACAAGCATTATAAAGGCGGGTTGTATGTGAAACTTCATGAAGCCATGCATACAGAAACCAATGAAGAATTGGTGGTTTATGCCTGTGCTGTCCGCGGTGAAGTTTTTGCCCGCCCCAAGAGCCAGTTTTATGCGGATATTGAAGAAGACGGGTATTCCGGTCCGCGTTTTCAATTGATTGAACGAGGCATAAGTAAGGATGATGCCCGCAATTTTCTAAAAGAAGAATTTTAATTTAAGAGAGCCAACTATGACAGCACTTGCCAAACAAAAACCAGCCATTCAAGAACCTGCCATTACTCTGGAACTTGCCAAATCTTTTGGTTTGTCCGAGAGCGAATTTAATCTGGTGAATGATATTCTGGGACGCACGCCGACCTACACAGAGCTTGGGATTTTTTCGGTGATGTGGTCTGAGCATTGTTCTTACAAATCTTCGCGCCTTCATTTGAAGAAACTTCCGACGGAAGGTAAATGCGTCATTCAGGGGCCGGGCGAGAATGCCGGTGTGATTGATATTGGTGACGGGCAAGCTGCCGTTTTCAAAATGGAATCCCACAACCACCCATCCTATATTGAGCCTTATCAAGGGGCTGCGACAGGTGTCGGCGGGATTATGCGTGATGTGTTCACTATGGGAGCTCGTCCGATTGCTAACCTCAATGCCCTTCGTTTCGGCGAGCCATCTCACCCCAAAACACGCACTCTTGTTAAAGGTGTTGTCGCCGGTATTTCAGGATACGGGAATTGCGTTGGTGTTCCAACAGTCGGAGGTGAAACCAACTTCCACAAATCATACAACGGCAACAATCTGGTCAATGCGATGACAGTCGGAATTGCAGATCAGGATAAGATTTACTATGCGCGCGGTGCAGGTGTCGGCCAGCCGATTGTTTATGTCGGATCAAAAACAGGACGTGACGGTATTCACGGGGCGACGATGGCTTCCGCCGAATTCGGGGACGGGAACGAAGAAAACCGCCCGACCGTTCAGGTCGGTGATCCGTTCACGGAAAAGCTTTTGATTGAAGCCTGTCTTGAGCTGATGCAATCAGACGCAATTATTTCTATTCAGGATATGGGCGCTGCGGGTCTTACCTCTTCTGCTGTTGAGATTGCATCCAAGGGCGAGATCGGTGTTGTGCTTGATCTGGATCATGTCCCTCAACGTGAGCTCAACATGGTTCCTTACGAGATTATGCTTTCAGAATCTCAAGAACGTATGTTGATGATTTTGAAACCGGGTTCCGAGAGCCAAGCTCGTGCGATTATTGAGAAATGGGATTTGGATTTTGCCGTGATTGGTCATACGACTGACGATCAACGTTTGAAGCTGAATATGTACGGTGAATGTTGGTGCGATATTCCGGTCCCGCCTCTGGTTGATCAATCCCCACTTTATGATCGCCCGTCTGTTGCGCCGAAGAAACCCGCTGCACTTGATGATGCATCCTATCCTGCTACGTCTTCCGGACTTTTGGGAGACCTCAAAACATTGATGGGTTGCCCTGATATTGCTTCCAAGCGTTGGATTTGGGAGCAATATGACTCTCTCGTGATGGGTGAGACTATTTTCTCTCCTGGTATTGCGAATACTCAGGCACTCAAATCAGGCGATGCCGCTTTGGTCAAGATTCCGAACAAGGATAAAGCCTTGGCGATGTCGTCTGACGTAACGCCGCGCTATGTCGAAGCTGACCCTTATGAAGGCGGAAAGCAAGCGGTTGCCGAAAGCTACCGTAATATTACTGCGACGGGCGCAACTCCATTGGCTGTGACCAACAACCTCAATTTCGGCAATCCTGAAAAGCCCGAGATTATGGGCCAGATTGTAGCAGCCCTTGACGGGATGGGCGAAGCCTGCCGTGCGCTTGACTACCCTATCGTTTCAGGGAACGTTTCTCTTTACAACGAGACCTCAGGTCGCGCGATCCAACCGACCCCTGCTATCGGTGGTGTCGGATTGATTGCTGACTATAAGAAGTCCGCCCCGATTGCATTTGCCGCTGAGGGGTTTTCAGTTTTGGTGATTGGAGACACGCGCGGGCATTTGGGGCAATCTCTTTTCCTTCGTGAAGTTCACGGACAGGAAAAAGGCGGCGCGCCTGCTGTTGATTTAGCTGCAGAAAAGAAAAACGGTGATTTTGTTCGCGATCTTATTCTGAGCGGACTTGTTAGCTCTTGCCATGACGTGAGTGACGGCGGTTTGCTGGTTGCCGTAGCTGAGATGGCGATTGCAAGCGGGATTGGATGTACCCTTACAGATCATTCTGCTGCCTCTTCATTCTGGTTTGGAGAAGATCAGGCCCGCTACGTGATTGCAACAGACAAAGCTGATGATATTCTTGCAAAGGCACACTCAGCAGGTATTTCTGCCACTGTTATCGGAAAAACTACAGGTGCAGATATTACCCTTCTGGGGCAGTCTGTTGCGGTTTCCGACCTGTTGTCCATCAACGAAACTTGGCTACCGGCCTATATGAGCCAGTCATAAAATTGACTTTTCGTTAATGTCCCTGTGATATTTTCTCGGAGACTATAGGCAATTCTATACGGCAGGATCGGATGGAACTCTTTGCATATTTGAGTAAAATGCTATGGCATCCAATAGCCCTGCTACTAGACCCCACGTATCAAACATTCTGGTTTACTTATGTTTGCACTGCCCTCTTCGTGGTCTGCGTATATTTCTGGAAGCGTCGCGGTAAATCCGCTCATTTTCGTTCGCTCATTCAGTATCTTTTTCCCAAAAAGCTTTTCCTTCATCCGTCTACCCTTCTGGATTTCAAGTTATATATAGCAGGTGCTTTCTTTATTTTTCTGCAAGCGAGTATTTTAACTTCATTCTCTTTGATTATAAATGACACCCTTGAATCTGGACTTATTTATGTTTCAGGTACTCCCGAGGGACTCTACGAGACTGTACCTGTCTGGTATAAAATATTTTTTCCCGTTGCCTTTATATTGTTACTTGAGCTGGGATACTGGTTTACGCACTACATCATGCATAAGGTTCCTTTTTTGTGGGAATATCACAAGGTTCATCATAGTGCGGTTATCATGACCCCGCTTACCGAGCTGCGCCAGCACCCGCTCGAACTTTTCCTCTTTCCTTTCTTTATTGCTCTGGCGACAGCCCCTCTTTATGCCCTTACATTTTGGCTATTCGGCGCAAGCATAAACCTCTATTATTTCTGGAGCTTTCCGTTCTTCTTAATGGTTACTTTTTCGACGATCGGCCATCTGCGCCATTCACATGTTAACATCGGGGCAAACCGATTCTGGGCGCATGTTATTCAGACCCCTGCACATCACCACATACACCATTCAATAGACACCAAGCATTTTGATACTAATCTGGGATTTTGCCTATCCGTTTGGGATTGGGCTTTCGGGACACTTTGTATCCCGAAAAAAGGCCAAAGGATAACTTTCGGTATAGAGGATGATTTGAAGCATTCCAATTCATTCATAGATCACTGGACACAACCTGTCGTGCAATCTTTTCGCGTTCTCACGGGCCAAAAAAAGCCGTTTTCTCCATCCAGATTTATTAAGGAAGAAAAAAACACACCGAAGAATTGATTTCTATATAAAATAAAACTAATATTGTCCTGTTTACACACAACAGGATTGTTTTTACCCTATGGCTATGTCATCTGACGAAATTATTGCTTTGATTACTGCGGGACTTCCCGATGCGACTGTTACGATTACAGACCTTGCGGGAGACGGAAATCATTATCGCGCAGATATTGTTTGCCCTTCTTTCTCGGGAAAGAACCGCATTCAGCAGCACCAGATGGTCTATGACGCTTTGGGGACAAAGATGGGGAATGAACTACACGCCTTATCTCTCAGAACATCCGACAAGTAATATAATAAATTTAGAAAATACAACACACTCGACCAAGTAGGACAAGAATGACACAAGAACAAGTTTTTGAACGGATTAAACAAGACATCAAAGACAATGATATTGTCTTGTATATGAAAGGGACAAAGATTTTCCCCCAGTGCGGTTTCTCTGCGTTGGTTGCCAATGTCCTTAATACATTGGAAGTTGATTACATCAGCGTGAATGTTCTGGAAGACGAAGATATTCGTCAAGGCATTAAGGACTTTTCTAATTGGCCGACTATCCCTCAGCTATATATCAAGGGAGAATTCATCGGCGGATGCGACATTATCAAGGAACTGTTTGAAAGTGGTGAACTTCAGGACATTCTAAATGATAAAGGCATAGCCTATAGAGCTGCATCTTGAGCCGTTTCGACACCATCATTATAGGAGCAGGAGCGGCCGGACTTATGGCCGCTTCACGTTTGGGTCAGGGTGGCAAATCCGTTCTTATTCTTGATCACAGCGAGAATATCGGCGAGAAAATTCGCATCTCGGGTGGTGGACGATGTAATTTCACCAACATCAATACCAAACCGACTAATTTTTTATCTTCTAATCCCCATTTTTGTAAATCTGCTTTAGCACGTTATACGCCTCGGGATTTTATCAATCTGGTCGAAAGCTATGGTATTTCCTATCACGATAAAGGCAAAGGCCAGTTATTCTGCGACGGGAAATCCCAACAGATTATTGATATGCTGGTGTCAGAATGTGAAAAAGGTTCTGTTAGAATTTCATCCGGGACAATCATCGAAAATATTTCGCAGATGGATACAGGTGAATTTATTTGTGCGACATCTCGCGGCGATTTTATAACATATAATTTGGTCATTGCCTGCGGCGGACTTTCAATCCCTAAAATCGGAGCCAGCCCTCTCGGATATAGAATTGCCGAACAATTCGGGTTACGTATTGTCCCTACTCGCGCTGCTTTGGTTCCTTTTATGTTTTCGGATGATTTTCTGGAACTGGCAAAAGATTTATCAGGTGTTTCCGTTGACCCATGCCTTGTAAAGGTCGGTAAAATTACATTTGAAGAAGCGGTTCTGTTTACACACCGTGGCTTGAGCGGTCCTGCAATCTTACAAGCGTCTTCCTACTGGAAAGACGGGGATGAAGTTCATATCAATCTTTTACCGTACAAAGACGCAACAGACATATTGAAGAAGGCCCGCACCGAGAGCCCAAAGAAAATGTTACGCACCGTGCTGGAAACTCTCCTACCGGAGCGTTTGGCGCATGGCTTGGCAAAACTCAGTGGAGTCGACGAGCAGATGGGGA
>QKCR01000062.1 GCA_003245575.1 Alphaproteobacteria bacterium
ATTGTGAGAAGATTACAGGTGAAAGTAGTCATGGTGGTATCTTCTCAAAAAAGGGGGTGTTAGAAAAAAATGATCCCATTTTTCTAACACCCCCTTTTCACCCTTTTATTGAAAGATGCTTCAAGGGTTTTTCAGATGCATTGGCAGCCACAATTGAAATCGCAGAACATTGTAAATTCGATCTGCCAATCGGCAAGCCTCAAATGCCTGTTGTTCCTGCGAATGGGCAAGAAAGATTTATGGCGACATCACGCCTGCGATTCAGATCTGCCTCGATCATGAGTTGGAAGTCATTGTCCGGATGGATTTCGAACCGATCTTCCTGATCGTCGAAGACATCCTAAACTTTGCCCGACAGAATAGTGTCCCATATTCATCGCGCGCCTCAGCGGGGTCATCGCTCGTTACTCATTTTTTGGGGATTACTAGCCCCGACCCATTGCGTCTAAACCTGTACTTCGAACGCTTTCTGAATCCTACCTGTCAGGCTCGGTACGTTTGGGTAGTAGGTTCGATTCCTGATTCCGCACAGTTAATAAAGAAAACAGGCACTGACCTGTGCCTGTTTTAGTAGCAGGGGCAGGATTTGAACCTGCGACCTTCGGGTTATGAGTTCCAGTCTTGTGGAAGCCAACTTAGAAGGAAAAACTTTGTTCAGGAGCTAACCCGACGGTCTACAATTCAATGAGGTTTTTAGATTTATGTAAAAACCTAAAAACCATTTTATCATATTGACATTATTGGTTAGATCTAATCGTCGCTTCTCATCAACAATGAATGTTCGAATCCCATTGGGGTACAAAAGCTTTAGAAATTTGTCATATGTTAAATATTGAAAAAGGTTCGTTTTCGGAGGCCATTCGAGTATTTTTCTTCCAGTTGATTCCATCTGTCGATGATTGTGACCTGTCCACATTGCGGCCCTTTCTTCTCAACCTGATGTAGTTTTTTGATCTGTAACCACTCTTCTTGAATTTCTGGGTATTGAGCAAAATATTGCCTAAGTGCATCAACTATAGGGGTAACTGAACCATCTCGATCAAATATAATCTTTCCTTCAGAAAACATGTGTAGAAGGTAAGGAACCGTTTGCTGATTTTCCTTCAAGTTCTCAAGAGTAGCATAGAATTTATCTATGACGACCCCAGAAAGAAAATACTTGACAAGGCCCGAAACTGGTTCATGTGTGTTGTAAATATATACAATGTCAATGTCAGATTTCCATGTATGTGTATTTGAAACGACACTGCCAAAGAGCAGGACACCAAGTAAGTTCTCATCTTCTCGTGCATGGTTAACGAGCACTTCTAACACCTCTTCCTGCAAAAAGGCTTTGCCGGTTAACTTCCTTGTATATTGTTTGAACCACAGAAAGATGGGGTGATCTGCAATCGTTGGCTTTATATATGTCATTTCAGACCTATTTTTAATCATTGGATTTCTCCTTATTTGTTTTTCTTATTATTATTTGCCAAATACCAACTTGCCATTTGAGATCGCAAATTGCGTTCTAAACCGGCGCTTGGTGCAAAGGATTTCATCAAAATATTCTTACTCTACTTTTGAAGTTGGGACTCAACCCAAAGAGCAACGTTTGGCACAAAAGCTGAAAACCCTGTTCCGCCACAATCAGTCCCAAAACGCGCTGCCACTAAATTCGCTTGAGGATATACAAAAATGAACTGGCACTTATCACCCTCTGCAAAATACATTTGACGCTCTTCATCAATAAACCAATAGTATTGGTAAAAAGAAGCAGGGTCAGTAGTGTTATCCACTCTGGTAGCATCTTGAACCCAGGCATTTGGCACAACTTGGTTGCTACCATTTCTGCCTCCGCTCAGGAACAACCAACCCAGTTTCACCATGTCGATAGCCCGTCCATTGACGCCCACAAACATTTTCTCAAAGCCCGATTTTTCACTGTCAAGGCTCCATGAGCCATCTCCTTCTGAACCCATGGGCTGCCAAAGACGTGTTTCCATAAATTCTGAAACGCTCATGCCTGTCGCCCGTTCAAGGATCAGGCCCAGTAGCAAAGGATTGTAGTCATTGTAGAGATATTCAATCCCTGGCTGGTTTACGATCTCAATCCCTTCTAAAGCAACGTTTCGAAGATCAGGCGAGTAATAGGTAATGAAATCATCACTCAGAGGATTAGAATCGCTTCTTTCCCAACGCAGCCCTGAAGACATTGTGATTAAATGGCGCAGTGTGATCGCCTCAAACCTTTTGTCCCGGGTAGAAAGCTCCGGCAGGTAGATTGTGATCGAATCATCTAAACTACCAATGAAGCCCCCTTCTACTGCAATTCCTACCAGGGTTGAAGTAAAGGATTTTGCAACCGAGAAGGAAGTTTGCATCGATTCCCGATCTGCGCCGTTGAAGTAACCTTCATATAGAAGTTGATCCCCGTGTAGCACAATGAAGGCTGTAGTATTTGTGAATTCCAGATATTCGTTGAAGGGCATATCTACGATACCAATGTCATCATTGGTTATTGGCAGGTCATCTAGAATATTTTGCAGCTCATCATTAACGCGCTCAAATTTAACTGGCTCAGTACTTGCACGCATTACGCGGGTGGGGAACCGGTATAGGTCTCCAGCATCCGAGTCGCCCCACATGATGCCGCGGGCGATCAGGTTCGTATCGGTGGCACTCCATGCCCAAATGTACATTCCGCCGGAAAAGACCAGTAATGACAGGAAAATCCTAGAGAGCCATTTCGAAATGGATTTGAATATTGTTTTACTTTTTGTTGTCATCGTTTTCCTCTTTTCAGCCCAAATCTTGCTTGAGCATAAATTATCAGAGTACTTTACAAACACCAAATTCAGGGTATAATTTTTTAAATTCACAAATGGTTATATTATCGTTTTTGGAAATATAACCTAAATTAGAAATGATGTCAAGGATGTATTAACTATGTCATCTACAATGAATAATCTCTTATTGCACCCAATTCGCTTGAGAATTGTTTCTGCTATGACTGGCGATAGGGTTACAGCCAAAGACCTAGCAAAAGCGTTGCCCGATATTCCTCAAACCACCTTATACAGGCATATCAATGTTTTAGTTGATGGTGGATTGCTCCAAGTTGTCGATGAAATTCCACAGCGTGGCACCGTAGAAAGGGTTTTTGGCTTCAGGGTGCCCCCTTCTCTTAGCCCGGAAGACCTGCGAGGATTAAGTAAAGAGGAATACCAACAGACCTTTACATTAATTTTGACCACACTGCTACAGGAAGCGATCAACTCTTTGAACAGCCTGCCCGAAAATGAAGAAATCGATCTGCTTGGCGAAGGATATCAATTCAGTCAAATGAGCCTTAATCTGACTGACGAAGAATACGAAAAATTAAACAACCGCATATTAGCGCTGATGCTAGAAGCCGGGAAAAACAGAGCTTCAGAAAAGAGAAAACGCCGCATTTTCTCATATCTCTTTATCCCTATAATCGAGACACTCGAACCTAATGCTACATAAGATTTGCCCCTAACTAAGATTTCATACAAATACAATTACTTGGAATCGACTCGGTGAGCATTCCCGTACACCATTTGAGTATTACAGGTTTTGGGGTTCTGGTAATCATCTTCTGAGGTGTATATTTTAGAATTGTACGTCCTCAAAGAAAGTGGGACAAAAGTGGCAATTTGCTGAGAGACACAAGATGAAGGAGCATATTCATCCCCCTAATCCTACAGCCTAGAAATAAT
>QKCR01000065.1 GCA_003245575.1 Alphaproteobacteria bacterium
TAACCATATCATCTATATATTGTATATCATCGTTATAGATGTTTAACAACGCATTTATACCAATTATGCGCATAATGTACACATTCCAAATTTAGTTCGTAAAACCATTTTCCTCATTTTCAGTCAATCAGAGAGGTTCTGGTCCCCTTAATCGGCCTAAAAATTCCGTTTTAGTACGTGGAATCTATCATTCCACGAACTAAAAACCTAAAATCCACCAACTGACGACTACGTTGTGGTACTTGCCGGGGGAATACACCCTGAATTGCAAAAATATGGTGAAATCAAACGCAGCAATATTTCCATTTATTTAGATAAATGCGCTTTATGTTGATTTATGCGTGTTATGTGCATTAATGTGCTTGTTTCATGCACATTAAGACATATTGTTGTTTTAGCAAATTGTCACGCCAACTGCTCTTATTGTTGTGCACATGAAAAACATGTGGGAGGGAGAGATAATGGCGCATGTCACGCGAGAAGAGCTGAAAAGCATGATTTTGGACGATAAGCGTTTTAGAGCTTAATTTAAGAAAAGATGGAAACGCACCGGTCCCAAGTACGGCGGCACATGGCATTGCGTCATTGGTGGACATGTCGAACACTGCGGCCACATGGCAGCTATATATCCTTATGAGGGGGCTACGAACGTACGCGCGTAAATTATACGCCAAGCTATCTTATCAAATCTTCAGTCCCATCCTCAATGTAGCGTTATCTTGCAGGAATTTGTTCAAAACCAAATTTGTAAATCTAATCATAGGAGGGAATTCTTTATGGCAAAGTTATCGGAAGAAACTCTTGATATGATCGACGACCAAGTTGATTTCTCTAAAGTCTTTAGGATGTCGGATTTGATTTTTGAAGTCAGATCCTTGCTTTCAGTAGATTTGGCAGAAAATCCAGCTCAATTGGCCTCAAAACTTGAGAGAATTATTGAAGGGCAGGGTGATGACGAGGAAGACGTTATTTTTGATTTAGCTGATGAACTGATGGGCGATATTTTAGCAGCACAAGAGCATCTTGAGGATATTTGCGTTGTACTATCTTCCATAGGTGAATGCAATCCTGAACTAAATAATGATTCTGATAAATGGGACAGTTAGCCCTTTTGGCCACAAGCGTTAATGTTGACCCAGGTGTCTTGATCTCATGGATTGTATGTCTGATTGACAATTCATGCACACACTGTTAGTATTCTTTTATGATTACCAGAAAACTCAGAAAGAGTTTGTTGCAACTCTGCACATATTACCCAGTTGTGGCGGTGACCGGCCCTAGGCAGGCAGGAAAAACCACGTTGTGCAGAGCTACCTTTCCGGATAAGCCTTATGTCTCATTGGAGTCCTTGGATTTCCGTGAGTTTGCCCAGAGTGATCCCCGGGGATTTTTGATGGAATACCGGCAGGGGGCTATCCTCGACGAGATCCAGCAGGCACCTGGACTAGTAAGCTATCTGCAGGCTGAAGTGGATGAACACCCAGAGCCTGGCCGATTTATTCTCACCGGCTCGCAACATTTCGGCATATCACAGATTATTTCCCAGTCTCTCGCCGGACGTTGTGGTCTCCTGACCCTGATGCCTCCAGACGTTGAAGAACTGCGAGACTTCTCCGAGGTTCCGGATGATCTTTTTACGCTACTTTGGCAAGGCGCTTACCCCAGGATCTATGATCACAACATCCCGGCCCACCAGTGGCTAGCCGATTATATAGCCACCTATGTGCAGCGTGATGTTCGCCAGGTTTTGAATGTCGGTGATTTACTAACCTTTTCAAGCTTTCTGAAGCTCTGTGCTGGACGCACTGCGCAGGAGATCAATCTTTCGTCCCTGGGAGGGGATGCAGGGGTTTCCCATAATACGGCGAAATCCTGGTTATCTATTCTCGAGGCCAGTTATATTATCCACCGGATACCTGCTTGGCATGTCAACATCCGGAAGCAGATAGTAAAGGCGCCCAAGCTTCATTTTTTGGATACCGGATTGGTCTGTTACCTGCTACAGATCAGAGAGCCTGGACAACTCAGATTACATCCGCAACGAGGGGCAATATTCGAAAGTTGGGTAGTCTCAGAGCTGTATAAAACACTGGCCCACCAGGGCGAGCAGCCGAGTTTGTACCATTATCGTGAAAGCCGTGGGTTGGAAATGGATATACTGGCACAACGGGGGGATTGTCTGCATGCCATCGAGGTCAAATCTGCAGCCACGGCCGCTCCTGATTTTTTTAAGGGATTTGAACAAATCGCAGGGAGAATAAAAACGGCCGGCCTACCCTTGCAATTGGATAATGTTGTGGTCTATGGAGGCGAGACATCGCAGCAACGTTCAACTGCACGATTGCTTGGCTGGCGAGATGTGAGCAAGATTTTGCTTCAAAAGTGACGACAGTCATCGGACAGACATTTTCTTGGGTAGTCTTCAGTTCTCAGTTGCTCCATTTTCGATCATTTTTCAGTTCTGAACAGATACCGCGATGTCTCGAAATTTTAAGTTGACGGTATGGCTTAGCAGTTGATATTGTCAGTGCTATTCTACACCTCAATCTGCTCACAAGATTGTTCAAATTTCATGGCCATTTCTCATTGTGATTTTGACCGATATTTATACAGAAATGATGTCCGGTTAAAGGAGAAACGGTATTAAGTTTCGTCCATGACTCCAAGTAGTAGATCTTTGGTAAGCTACACTCTGCGGTTACTCCATTTCTGAGCTATTGTATGGAAGTAGACAATCCCACCCTCTCAGAAAAAATCTATCCAGAGCTGCTGGGTGAATAGCAGATGATTGGCGGTGAGCACCTCTAACGCTAACAAACCAATTTCATTTGCCAAATCATTGGCATCAGCAGCTACTAGATAGCTCCAATCTTATTATTATTCTTCATCTATCACATTGCCTTTGGTGGAATTGTCCAAGCATTCTCTAACTCTACGGGCTAAATCGGTTGTAGCGTATGGTTTTGGTAGAAAATCAACGCCTGGTTCAAGCATCCCGTGTCTGCCTATGATATCGGCCGTGTATCCCGAGGTATAAAGAACTTTCAGGTTGCTGTGTCTGCGGATCATCCTCTTTGCCAGTTCTTTTCCGTTCATCCCCGGCATAATGAGATCCGTCACAAGAAGATCGATGTTGCCTGTAGCTATAGATGCATCCAGCGCACTATTGCCATCGGCGCAGACTAGGATACGATAGCCCAAACGGCTTAAGGCTTCCTCGGCAATTGCTCTAATTCCCGCGTCATCTTCTGCAAGAATTATAGTTTCAGTTCCTCTTTGCACTTCGTGACTGGAAATGACATGAGAGTCATTTTTACTGTTTCCACTTATGTGTGGCAGAAAGATTTTAAATGTTGATCCTACTCCAGGTTCTGAATAAACATCGATCAGGCCTCTGTTTTGCTTGACTGCGCCGAAGACTGTTGCCAAACCGAGACCAGTGCCTCTCCCCTTTGCTTTGGTTGTGAAAAATGGTTCGAAGAGATGGGTCATAACATTGGGGGTCATTCCTATGCCGGTGTCCGATACCGACAGCATTACATATTCCCCTGGAGAGTAAAGGGCAGAACAGCAATACGTGTGTTTAATAAATTTCGTAATCTGAAAAAGAAACCCTACTGGGGAAATCATTTTTGGGCACGCGGTTATTGCGTCGATACAGTCGGTCTTGATGCCGACAAAATTCGTCGGTATGTAAAATATCAAGAAGC
>QKCR01000037.1 GCA_003245575.1 Alphaproteobacteria bacterium
CATTCGTGCACGAGCCGATAAAAACTTTATCAATCATAACCTCAGTCAGTTTTGTACCTGCTGTCAGTCCCATATATTCAAGAGCGCGCACCATCGCAGCTTTCTTATTTGGGTCATTTTCTTGTTCCGGGTTCGGAACAATGCCTGTAATGGGCAGGACATCTTGTGGGGATGTTCCCCATGTTACCGTCGGAGAAATATCCGCAGCATCAATGTGAATCTCTTTATCAAAAACCGCACCATCTTCAGTTGGAAGTGATTTCCACCAAGTTACCGCTTTATCCCAGTCATCTTCCTGAGGCGCCATAGGTCGGCCTTTAAGATAGGCAAAAGTTGTGTCATCAGGGGCGATTAATCCGGCACGCGCACCAGCTTCGATTGACATGTTACAAATTGTCATGCGGCCTTCCATAGACTGTGCGCGAATAGCTGAGCCTGCGTATTCTATAACGTATCCTGTGCCACCCGCAGTCCCGATAATACCGATAATGTGCAGAACAATATCTTTTGCCGTCACATGTTGGGATAAATCACCTTCAACAGTAATGCGCATCGTTTTGGCAGGTTTCTGGATAAGCGTTTGGGTTGCCAGTACATGCTCGACTTCACTCGTACCGATACCGAATGCCAAAGCACCGAATGCACCATGCGTGGAGGTGTGGCTATCTCCACAGACAATCGTCATACCCGGTTGAGTAAAGCCTTGCTCGGGGCCAATAATATGGACGATGCCCTGACGTTTGTCAGACATGCCGAAATAAGTAATTCCGAAATCTTTGACGTTTTGTTCTAATGTCTCGATCTGTAATTTGCTCTCAGGGTCGGTGATACCAAGAGAGCGATTGGTTGTCGGGACGTTGTGATCCGCCACAGCGAGTGTCGCGTTAACATTTCTAACTCCCCGTCCGGCCATGCGAAGCCCCTCGAACGCTTGGGGCGAGGTGACTTCATGGACCAGATGGCGGTCAATGTATATTAAACAAGTCCCATCATCGGCTTTGTGAACAATGTGGGCATCCCAGATTTTTTCAAATAATGTTTTCGGCATGACGTGAACTATAACGAATTACTTGTGATCTTCTCAAGTTATAAAGAAAAATGATTTTTCTTGCAACTATATGAAAAATAGAGCATGGTGACGCCCATGCAACTTTCTAGTAAAAAATTCAAAATTCTGGCAACGCTGGCAACAGTAGTTGGCGCAGCTGTCGGGTATGCCGCGAACAGCCTGCTGAATGCAGACCCTGTGCGTGTTAGGGCGTCTGAGGAATTCAAGTGTGTTGCTGGGGGTGAAAAATATGGCGGACAAGAAGATGACGTGGTGTTTATCTTTCAGCCAAAGGGATCTCAAAAGTTTTTAATGTTTGCGACCGCTCCGATGTCTATGATTTCAACCGATGAAATGAACATTAATACACCTGACCTTAAAGGAGACTTTGCGGCGTACGTAGATTATACACGCCCCTCTTTGAACGGTGCGGCTCCTCTGGGTTTTATCTCGATTGATAAAAAGGCAGGGAAGTGTGATCTGACGGTTGCCATGACGGATGACTCTCATTCCGGTAGAGCTCAAGCTTATCGTCTACAAGGCGTTCTGGCCCTCAATCAAAGATAATCAAGTCTAAAATATTTTCATATTATTAACCATTCCTGTGCATAATACCCTTAACGAAAGGGTACAAACATGAGTGGTTTGAAAGAATTGTTTTGTGGAGCCACCGGCGACGGATATATGGGGATCGGTGTAAAGGGGAGTGATTTGGGCATGCCGATCACGACAGTAGATCCACTTTCAGTCACACCGGGTTCTGGGCAAAAAGTTGAAGCCCCTGCGATTTTGACAGACGCAACAGGCGAACATAAAGGGAAGCTGTTTATTGATGCGGCTGCTGATACTTGTACCTTTAAGGTAGATAAGCAGATTTGGGGCGGGATTTCAGCACCAATGAATAACCCTAATCTACCTAAAGCAGGGAAATAACATAATTAACAAATGCACAATTGTTTCTTGTGTTTTTAATAAGATTTTGATAAAAACCCCTCAGTGATTCGCGAGGGGTTTGTTATTTAACATGTTGATTATATTAGAAAATAATAGAAAACAAAGTGGCGGTCTTAAAAAATTGGCCGCTATAGGCGCCTTTGCTTTGGCTGCAGGCTTTATTGGAAAAGGTTTGGCCAGCACATGGTCGAAAGCATCTGCCCCAGAAAAAGAATCTCAATCAATTCAATTGATTAGTGGTGCGACCTGCTTCGTAAAGCTGGACAAGGAGGGCATGGTTGCTGCGGCGAGCGTAAAAAATGATCGCGGGCAGCTTATGTACAAATTTAGAGACCCTGACAATGTGGTAGACGCATTTCTTAATGCTCAGAATGAAGGTTCTGCAGCCATCCCACGCCCGACCTCCAAAGGAGGGACGCGTTACGAAACAGACGGAGAGTTTGTTGTTGATGTTGAAGAGGGCGTTTGTAATCTGGATGTATCTCGCGGATCTATCCAAGTTGCCATGGCGTTGGCGCCTTAATAGTTCAAATTTTATCAATTCGTAATCGGGAATTAAGACAGGCTTGCTACACTCCCACTGTGCGCTGCAAAAAATTGTGCAATGCGCAGTTAAGCCGAGGGGAGGCAAAAATGTTGTTTGATATTAACAGTGATTTTAGCGTGATGGACAGTGGTGCAATCTTGATTGCATTCGATGACCCGACATTCGTTCGCTCCGAAACAGTTTTGTTGGACCGTGATAATGGTCATGTGCAGGTTCTTTTGCAGGGAAAACTGCATGCAGTAGGGCAGGTACCGGAAGAGCTGATGGAAATGTTCGCTGAAAACAGAGATGTAATTCTGTCGTCCGTTAGAATTGACGGATCATGTCTGGAATTGACCAGCCGTTTGGTGATTATGAACTAAATAAAGAATATGTAGACACATAGCCTGATGAAAAAAACAATATTAACCATACTACTTGCTTTAGGTTTCGTCAGTTGGGCTTACAAGAATAAAGTTAAAACAGAGAACGTTAAAGAATATTTCAAGCCTTCCTATGTTAGTAATAATCATGGCTGTCGTGATGAAGTCATTATGTACTCACTGACGACATGCGGTATTTGCAAAGGAAAAATTATTGAGCTTCAAAAAAGCGGTGTACCGTTTAGGGTGTATAACGTAGATACTAATGCTAAGCTTAAAAATGTTTTCTTTTCAAAGGCCAGAAAAGCAGGATATAAAAAAGTTTACTATCCAATTTTTGAAGTGAACAATAAACTTCTCTCGGGAACGACTCCAACATATACTTTAAAAAATATGGTATGTACTTAGTCGATATTTTGGATGGACTATTTCTTTTTATGCCCGTTCATAAAAACAGATACGGCATAAGTTACGATTTCCGTCCGCTCGCTGGGCGGAAATTTTTGTTTCAGGCCCATCATGCATTGCATATGTGGATAGCCTTTAATCATATTTAGAAAGAAGTTGGCTGATAGGAGAGGATTGGGAACAATCAGAATACCTTTCTCGTCTAACCCTTCAAGGTAATCAGCCAGGAGGCCCAAAATTTTCTTAGGTCCAGCCTCATAGAAAAGTTTCCCGAGTTCAGGAAACTTTGTTCCTTCACCAATCATAATTCTAAATAGACTTATGGATTCGGGACGCAATATCAGATCAAGGAAGCCTTCGCCCAGTTCCTGCAACGTTTGTTCCGGAGTACCGTTTTTGGTAATAAGCCCTTGAAGGCGATTGAACACCGACAGGCTACGTCCCTCCATAACAGCAAAGAAGAGGGCCGTTTTATCTGAGAAATGATTGTAAAGCGTAGGCTTTGAAACTGGAGCAGCCTCAGCAATAGCATCCATAGTCACGGCATTAAATCCGTGTTGAATAAACATCTCACCTGCAACTTCCAGAATACGTTCGCGTTTCTGTTGGCTTCTTGTTGTTTTTTCTGTTTCAGCCTCACTCATACTATTCTCCATAGTGCTGCAAATCTGCGTAGGCAGGAACATATCAATGTTGACTTATATATTCTACCGCATATATAATTAAACTATACAGTTTAGTTTAAGAAAATGCAAAGAAAGAAATTGTCATGGCAGGCAAAACTAAGTTCATAATGCTGGCAGTCGCATTAGTGACGTTCGGAAGTGCTATCACATATAACATTATAACGGCAGGTCAAGAGAGTACGGATGATGCAACTCTTGAGACAAATGTCGTGACATTGGCTCCGAAAGTCTCCGGATACATAACGGAATTAAAGGTTCAAGATAACCAGCAAGTCAAGAAAGGCGATGTGATCGCTCATATTGATCAGACAGACTATCTGATAGCGAAAGAGAGTGCAGAAGCAGCTTTAGCCTCAGCCAAAGCAAAATTGGGTGTCGCTGAAGAAAATCATAAAGTGACGGAAATCTCGGCACCGTCAGATCTGGAAGCAGCCCAAGCGCAGGTTAATTCTGCACAAGCAACATGGGAAAACGCAGCTAAAACTCTAAAGAGAATGAAATCTCTCACGGATTTGGCCCGAAGCAAGCAGCAGTTGGATGATGCTTACGCAGCGGAGAGAAATGCATTGGCGGCATTAAATGATGCTCAGGCAAGATTATCGACAGCCAATATGGCGCCTCAAACCATTGCCGCTTCTGAAGCCAATATTGAAGAGCTGAAGGCCGAAGTTAAAAAATCAGAAGCTGAATTAAAAATGGCGCAAGAGAACCTAAAAAATACGGAAATCATTGCTCCGATAAACGGCAAAATTACAGATCGCGGTGTAGAAGTCGGGAATTATGTGTCTCCCGGACAAAGCCTATTGTCGATCGTTAACGACGACGTATGGGTTGTTGCCAACTTCAAGGAAACACAAATATCCAATATGAAAGTCGGCCAGAAGGTAAAGGTGGAGATAGACGCGTATCCTGATTTGGACATCAAAGGTCATGTTGACAGTATCCAGAGTGGTACAGGGGCAAGATTTTCGGCATTCCCTCCACAAAATGCGACCGGAAACTTTATCAAAATTGTCCAGCGTGTACCGGTCAAGATTGCTTTGGAGCATCATGATGTAGACAGCTCTATAGCTCTCGGCCCTGGATTATCTGTAATCCCGACAGTCTATACGAAGTAGAAAGAGGGAGCAGAATCGTGATTGCGGCCATTAAAAATAGAGCGCAGGCCCATCTGGAAAACCCGTACCTGATTACTATTGCCGTATCTCTGGCTACTTTTATGGAGATTCTGGATACGACAATCACCAATGTGTCCTTAACGCACATTGCAGGATCATTGGGTGCCGCCGGAGAGGAAAGTACATGGGTACTGACATCCTATCTGGTTGCCAACGCAATCGTCCTTCCTATATCAGGATGGCTCGCCAACGTAATAGGGCGCAAACGCTTCTTCATGATCTGTATCGCGGCTTTTACGGCGGCTTCATTTGCGTGTGGAGCGGCAACATCACTTCCCATGCTGGTATTCTTCCGTTTTGTACAGGGATTGGCAGGGGGAGGATTACAACCTGTTCAGCAAGCAATTGTGATGGATAGCTTTCCACCCGAGAAACGTGGTGTAGCTTTCGCCTTAACTGGGATTACCGTCATTGTAGCACCTGTCATTGGTCCGACATTGGGGGGATATATCACTGACTCTTATAGCTGGCGCTGGATATTTTATATGAATATTCCCGTGGGGATTTTTGCTCTGACCATGGTGGGTATGTTGGTTCGCGATCCGGATCACGCCAAAGCCAAAGGTCTAAAGAATATCGACTATACGGGGTTGGGGCTTGTTGCGCTGGGGTTAGGGGCATTACAGATCATGCTTGATAAAGGTCAGCAGGATGACTGGTTTGCCTCTCCTTTGATTGTGACATGCTTTCTAATCAGTATGACGGCCTTGATTTGTGCGGTGATTTGGTTATGGAATCAAAAAGATCCCGTCATCGAAATCAAGCTTCTCAAGAATCCTGCATTCGGGCTTTCATGTCTGTCGATATTCTGCGTGGGAGCTGCGCTGTATAGTAGCAGCGCGCTTCTCCCCATGGTTACCCAAGGCTATTTCGGTTATGACGCGTTTCTTGCCGGATTAGTACTTTCTCCAGCAGCGTTAATTCTTCTGGTTATGATGCCGATTTCAGGGAGGCTGGTAACGAAATTTCAGCCAAGTCATATGATCGCATTTGGATTTGCAGCGAGTGCCATAGGAATGTGGGCAACATCCCATATTACTCCTCAGGTCGATTATGCTACTTTTGTTATGTTCCGGACATTGCAAATTGTAGGTCTGCCGTTTCTTTTTGTGCCTGTCAGCACTATGGCGTTTGCAGACATCCCGAAAGAAATGAGCAATAAGGCGTCCGCTCTGTATTCATTGTCGAGGAATATCGGGGGAAGTATCGGGATAGCCCTGACCACGAGTTATATCTCGCGACAAATGCAACTTCATCAATCCGGATTGTCTGAGAACTTTTCTGCGTCAAGTCCTGTATACCAGAAGATGCTTTTTGATCAGACGGCGTTCTTTAAAGAACAAGGCTATACCGCAGCCCAATCATCCCAGATGGCGTTTAGCCATATCTATCAAGAGCTGCTAACTCAGTCTGCCATTCTATCTTATGGCGATGCATTCTTGATCTTGTCGTATGTAATGATGACCCTTTCAGTTGTAGCTCTTCTGTTTATGCCGAGGAGGAAGAAGACTGCAAACGCTGGGGCAGATGCGGAAATGGCACCTGCACACTAACCAGATGGAAGAAAATCAGAAATGAAAAAACCGGCCCTATGGGCCGGTTTAATTCTTGGAGGGAAAAAGGGACTATTCAGAAGATTTATTATAGTCAACTTTTTCAGCAATACGTGCTTTTTTACCGCGCAGGTTACGCAAGTAGTAAAGTTTTGCACGACGAACAGAACCACGACGGATTAGTTCGATGCTTTCAATACGTGGAGACAGGAGCGGGAATACACGCTCAACGCCTTCGCCGTAAGAAATCTTACGAACAGTGAAGCTTGCATTGATGCCGTGACCACCACGAGCGATACAAACGCCTTCATAGGCCTGAACACGTTCACGGTTACCTTCGACAATGCGAACGTTAACTTTAACGGTATCACCTGGTGCGAATTCTGGGATGTTTTTGCCTTCGGTCAGCTTTGCAACCTGAGAGGCTTCAAATTTTTGAAGTATATTCATTTTATAGCTCCTAATTGTCTTTAGAACCCGTAATCAAGGAACTTATGTCCCTCGGCGGCTCATTTATCTTTTTAAAGGTAGGCGGTTTATACACTGAGAAAGCCCAGAAAGACAAGCATTTTTGTTGCGTCTAAACCGGGAAATGCAGAAAAACAGCGTTTCCCACAGGGAATAAGCATCAATCACAACTAAATCCTTGATTAATATAGTGGTTTGACGTCAGTTTACAGAAAAAGGAGAGGTAAATGGATGATGATATCTTCGCTCATATGGGGCGTGAATTTAATAGTACAGGCCATCAGACAGGGAACACGCATAGCTGTCCGGATGACTCATACCCACTAATCGAGTTAGAGAGACGGATTGGGCGTGAAGATCAGCAGGACAGAAGAGATGGAGATAAGCTGCCTCCGCCCACGCCCGCAAGAGGGTAATGGGTTTACTGTTCTTCACTCAGTAGGGAAGAGATTGCGTAATTACTAGTGCCTGAAAGATTGGAAACTTGAGGAATTTGACCGTTTTGCTCAATCGGATTGGCGGGCGTCGCCTGTGTTACGGCCTCTTGCCCTAATTGCTGACGAATTTGATCTTTACCCGAGGCCTCATCAATCGCCTTCAATCCCTTAAAGTCGCTGGGGGCTCCGAGATAGGGCCGAGAGGTACAGCAAGAAAAAAGTCCGTCCGTCATTCTTTAAGCCTAGCCACCAAGTCTTAACGAAATATTACTTTTTATCGAGCAAATCGGGTCTGCGGGCTTTTGTTAAGTCTAAGGATTGTTGGTGTCGCCACTCAGCGACTTTTCCGTGATGTCCGCTGGTGAGAATATCAGGAACAGATCGCTCTGCGCCAAACGCATCAACCCACTGAGCAGGCCGTGTGTAATGCGGATATTCCAGTAAGCCGTTTGAAAAGCTCTCTTCATCAGGCGTAGTCTCATTCCCCAAAACACCGGGCAATAGTCGCACAGTCGCATCCATCAGGATATGAGCCGCCATCTCGCCACCCGTTAATACATAATCCCCGATAGAAATTTCTTCGAAGTCATAGGCATCAAGAACACGTTGGTCTACCCCTTCGTAACGACCACAAAGAATGGTCAGAGTCTCTTCTTTCGAAAGCTCTTTAACAAGATTTTGGGTGAGGGGCGTTCCACGCGGACTCATATAAATCTTACGCCCTTGTGCCGGGAATGATAGAAGAGCGCGTTCAATCACGTCAGGCTTCATCACCATGCCCGCACCACCGCCGAAAGGTACATCATCAACAGTCTTATGCTTGTCAGTAGCAAAATCACGAATATTGATAGCGTCAACTGACCACAATCCGTTGGTCAACGCACGTCCCGTAATCGAATGCCCCAAAGGGCCAGGGAAAAGTTCAGGAAAAAGTGTGAGGAGTTGAAACTTCATAAAAGTGATTAAGCCATAAACTCTTCGGCAGGTTCAATCAAAATAGTACCTTTTTCAAGATCAAACTCACCGACATAAGGCTCGACCATCGGCAGATAATAGGTTTTTCCGCCGTCTTTCGGTCGAATTTCAATCAAATCGCCTGCACCAAAATTTTGGTAATCAATTACTTCTCCTAAATCTTCCCCGTCTTTGTTAATGCAGGTAAGTCCAACCAGATCTTCAATATAGACTTCGCCATCTTCTGTCTCAGGCAGCGCCGCGCGATCAATAAAGAGTTCAACGCCGCGTAAGGTCTCGGCAACATTCCGGTCCGTCACACCGTCAAGCGAGGCAACCCAATCACCCTTCACGGGATTTTTTAATGTGATCTTGTATGTTTTGCCCTTGGAATCGACAATCGGAGCATATTCTTCAATGTCGCGAGGGTCTTCAAGGAAGCATCTCAACTTTACAAATCCGCGCACACCATGTGCCGTTAGAATTTTACCGATAAGGATTTGTTTGGATGCCATATCTAGAAATCTTTAAAAGTCTACAGAATAAAAAACACTTCCCCCATAGAAAAAGGGGGAAGTGCAGAATGGTAATTACTCGGCAGCTGCTTCTTCAGCAGGTGCTTCAGCTGGAGCTTCTTCAGCAGGAGCCGCAGCAGCTTCGGCAGCAGCAGCTTTTTTGGCTTCTTCTTTTTCAGCACGCTCTTTAGCACGCTCTTGAGCTTTTGCTTTAGGTTTTGATTTCTCAACGCTGTTCTTTTGAACAGGCATAGGAGCCAATCCGGCCTTGCCCAAGAACATAGCAACACGGTCAGTTGCTTGAGCACCAACGCCCAACCAGTATTGAACGCGTTCTGCATTGATAACAACGCGCTGTGCGCTGTCTTTAGGTTGGCGAGGATCGTATACACCGATTTTCTCGATATAGTTACCATCGCGCGGCGCGCGGCTATCAGCAACAACGATTGCATAGATAGGTGCTCTTTTGCGGCCGTGACGGGCCAGTCTTAGTTTCAGTGCCATGTTTATATCTCCTTTAACAAATTTACTGATACTTTAAAAATTCAAATGTACTAACGTTTCTTCTTGCGGTTCTTTTTAGTTCCGCCATGTCCGAACCCACCCATTCCCGGGAGGCCCATCATTCCTCTTTGCCCCATACCGGCCATCGGACCGGAGAGGGATAAGCCAGGAGTTGTTCCTGATTCCTGTTGTAGGGCAGTCAGTTTTTCCTGATCGTCCTTGCCCATAAAACCTTTCATCGCGCCAAGCATGCCTGATACGCCCATTTTCTTCATACGGCGCATCATTTGTTCCATCTGCTCATATTGTTTAATGAGACGGTTTACATCCTGAACACTAGTTCCAGAACCCGCAGCAATACGTTTACGACGTGATGCATTTAAAACTGATGGCGTCGCACGCTCTTTCTTGGTCATAGAAAGAATAATAGCTTCCTGACGTTTCATAACCGAGTTATCCAGATTGGCTTCATCAATCTGATCTGAAAAACGTCCAAGTCCCGGCAGCATCTTCATAAGAGAGCCAATGCCACCCATTTTCTTCATTTGGTTGAATTGGGATAGCATATCATTGAGGTCAAACTTGCCCTCGTTGAAACGCTTCGCCATATCTTCAGCTTCTTGCTGGTTGATCGTCTCAACGGCTTTTTCCACCAAGGAAACAACATCACCCATACCGAGAATACGCCCCGCAATACGGTCAGCATGGAACGGCTCAAGGGCATCCCATTTCTCACCGATACCGAGAAGTTTGATTGGTTTGCCTGTAACGGCACGCATCGACATGGCCGCGCCGCCGCGCGCATCGCCGTCAACACGGGTCAGCATCAAACCTGTAATGCCGATTTTCTCGTCAAATGCCTTGGCGGTGTTAACGGCATCCTGACCTGTCATGGCATCAACAACCAGTAGGGTTTCTGTTGGACGGGACAAATCACGAATCTTGGCAACTTCATCCATCAGGACATCATCAATCGCCAGACGACCAGCCGTGTCGAGCATCAGAATGTCATAACCTTCAAGGCGCGCAGCCTTCATGGCACGCTCGGTAATCTGAATTGGATTTTCACCGGCTACGATTGGTAATGTGGCGATCTCTGTCTGGGTACCTAACTGTGCCAACTGGTCTTGCGCAGCAGGGCGATAGGTATCAAGTGACGCCATCAAAACTTTTTTACGTTTCTTATCTGTCAGAAACTTGGAAATTTTTGCAGTCGAAGTTGTTTTACCCGAACCTTGCAAACCAACCATGAGATAGATAACAGGGGGAGTACCGTCAGTTTTAAGATCGGTATTTTCTGCGCCAAGCAGATCGACCATCGCATCGTGAACGATTTTGACAACTTGTTGAGCAGGGGACACAGACTTGATAACGTCTTGGCCGACAGCTTGCTCGCGCACACGTTCGACGAAATCTTTTACAACGGGAAGGGCAACGTCAGCTTCCAGCAATGCGACACGAATTTCCCGCAAAGCCAGATTAACGTCTTCTTCCGACAGGCTGCCTTTACCGCGCAACTTGTCGAAAACACCACCTAATTTGTCAGTCAAAGACTGGAACATATCTTAAAATCCTCAATAGCACTTTTGCCGCAGTGAGCGAGACTTCGCCGACTGCGGGACACCCTTGGGCGCTTAATTACAAAGCGAACGGGCTGAAATTTGAAGGTTTTATGCCCTATTGCGCTTTAAAGATCAAGTAAATATTCTGTCTTCTGATATCCGGAGGAGAATATGGCTTTAAAATTTAGAAAAATGCACGGACTAGGGAATGATTTTGTGATAATTGATACACGAAATCAAGAGGTTAGTGATCTTTCGGCTCTGGCTGAGCAAGTGGCCTGCCGACGCTTCGGTGTAGGGTGCGACCAGGCAATTTTTCTTCGTAAAAGTGATAATGCTGATATTTATATGGGAATCTACAACCCTGACGGTTCGGAAGCAGGTATGTGCGGAAATGCGGCTCGGTGTGTTGGGGATATTATTCTGAAAGAAAATAAGACTGATAAAATCACCATAGAAACAGTATCCGGAATGCTCTCATGCGTACGTGCCAACGACAATCTGGTGACGGTGGATATGGGAGAGCCTCGTTTGGAATGGCAGCAAATTCCGTTGGCATCAGAATGTGATACGAAGTTTGTACCCATTAAATTGCCGACCTCTTCAGAAAATGATGATTCAGAAAACCTTCCCGTTTGCGTCAGCATGGGCAATCCGCACACAGTCTTTTTTGTGGGGGCAGGGGTCGAGGAATTTCAGGTGTCAGAAATAGGGCCTCAAATCGAAAAGAATTCTCTATTTCCGCAAAAAACAAATGTCGAATTCGTTCATGTTAAAGATCGTCAAACACTCCGCATGCGCGTATGGGAGCGGGGGACAGGAATTACACTTGCATGTGGATCAGGTGCATGTGCGTCAGCAGTTGCGGCCATGCGCCGCTCTTATACCGATAGAAAAGTGACGGTCCAGATGGATGGCGGTGATTTGCAGATTGAATGGCGTGAGGCCGACAATCATGTCTACATGACCGGCCCTGTGTCATACAGCTTTGACGGAGAAATGCAGTCCTGATTTATTGAGGAGCAAGTCCGGCTGCTTGGTAATATTCAAGTATATCAGCGGCAAAGCTTGACATAGTGCGGCAGTCCAGACGACTACAAAGCGTATCTGCATCTACATATCTACGTTCTTCGAACCAACTCTGATTAGCTGCTGGATCAAATTGCAGACCGGACATAAGTTGGATAAAGGATTGATTAGCATAAGCCATAGAACAGATTAGAGAGTCGATGTCAGTTGGAACCATCAGAGTATTATCTCCTGTGCGGCAAAACATGTCGACCGGAACAATATGCTGCTGAGACGCTCCGTCATTCGGCATAATGGTAAAGCCCGTCATCCCAAACATCAGTGTTAGTAAATTTCTTTTGCTGGTTTCTTCTAAATCAATTCTACCCATTAACAAAGATGACCAGTCAAATTTGACGACATGGTTAAATTGATCTTTCATCGGAATGCGGTATTCAAGATAACTGATATACCCACCCGTTTCCTGATTTTGAGCTTCGCAATAACCTGTAATCTCGATGTTATCCCCATCTTCAATATGTTGCGCTGTCATGGTCCCAAGGCTCTGATGTGCGGCTTTTAGAAAAGCAACAGAAGCATCCAGACTGTCTTGTGATATATCTGTATCGTAGAGATCCTTGTCAAAAAGTAGAAAACCTTTAAGAACTTTCATAAGTGGAAAATGTGCCTGTTTCGCATTGTTCGCTTCATATTTTCCGTTCAGTCCCGGATAGGCTGCAGGAAAGGGAACATCCTTATAAATATCACGAGTGGCGGGACTATGTGTTCTTCCCAGAAGTCTATCAAGAAAACTCATTACAAAAACCTGTTTTACATTCTGGCTGTGGGGTAGGGATAATAAAATCTGTGGTCTGTGCCTTTTGCAAGTTCCACAGCGTAAACCGCCTCTGCTGTCCAATTATTTTGATGGATATATTCTTCAACTGTGCGGTTGCAGGCATGTACAAAAGCTTGTCCGATTTGCTCATCGGGTGCAAACACCCATTTGTTGTGAATAAGCGTATCAAGGCGACATTTGCGGATAATAAACTGAATGGCTTCGTCCGCATAACATAGGCCGTTCATCATATGATCCGGCCCATCCAAGAAAACGATGCCGTCAGCTAACATTCCTGGGTTGTGAGGGGCCTGATTGATACGCACTCGAACGTGAGAGGCCTGAAACAAAACTTTGGTACTTCCTTCCGGCTGGAAAAAATGTCCTGCAACAATGCAATAAGGCTGATATTGGGAAATTTCTTCTCCGTTTATAAGAACGGCCTCTTCTTGACCGATAACCAGCACGCCGCGTCTCTCGACGCCATGGGGTCCGTGATAATCGTAATCCACAAAAGCTGCTAATGCCGCCATGGTTTTCATTTCATTTCCACGATAATGAAGAGAGATATTCGAAATAGGAGAGTCGGTGTTAAAATCATCAGCAGCAGGGCATTCAGCCATTCTCAGCATGCTCTGTATAATGTCAAAAATTTGATCTTGGATATTCGCATTCTCAGTGACATGAAAAAATGGCTGACTATCAAGTTGATAAATGCCGAAAAGTTTTTCCTGAGGAATAGCTGCCTCGATGACCTCTGATCC
>QKCR01000129.1 GCA_003245575.1 Alphaproteobacteria bacterium
AAAATTCAGCATATATTGCGGCCCCTTCACGGATGTTCTGCGCTTGGCTATCGTTATACTTTCCGTTTTTATCGTCTGCAACCTTCTGCATCCAAGAATCAAAAGCCCCTTCGTCTTCAAATTTAAAGTTCAGCAGATATTGACCATAACCCTCATAAGAAGCAAGCCCCATAGAAAAATATGCGCCTTCCATCATAAATGTATCAGACGGTTCTAACTTGTAACTACCATCTGATGAGAAGGTCACTTTTAACGCGGAGGAGGGTAGCCTCGTTTCATTCATCTCTTGTCCTTCTAGAATAAGCTGCAAGGAATTCGCAAATCCCTCCATTAATATTGCACACCCAAATTTCTCATTCAAACGTTCTGGATTCATCGAATACTCGTTCATCATGAAGAAAAACTGCCCAGTGATAGCAAAATCATCCAACACAAAATTCATAACGCCATCTTCACTTAACCCATTAGGCGCATAATAGAGCGTATCACCAACCCGTACAATATTGTTGGCAATGATATTATTTGCGATGGAATCAATTTCTGAATGAGTTAATACTTGCTCTGAACTATTCATTTTTAGCATAGCTGATAAAATGGGCAAAGCCGATACCTTGCGGTTAGTCGCAACAATTTTCCCTTGCGAAATATCATAGATACCTGCGAACTGGCCATTCTCGTCAATCATACGAAGTGCAAATTCAACGACTGCTCTCTTGTCTTCATAGCTATATCGAATAGCGCCATTCTCCTGATTTAAAACAAAAAATGCAGAAATTAACCCTTCTGGTACCACTACATATTCTCCTTGCACCTCATCCTTATACTCTTCAAGGTCATAAAATGATACATGCATATTAACGGAACCGTCAGGATTCACATAAAGGCCTTGATTAAAACGCGTAGCTTCAACCATATTCCCCAGCGCAGTTGTGTTGAGATCTTGGTCCTGAATCAAAAATCGACTCTCTACCTTAGATTGTTTCGCATTAAAATTCCGCAACATCTCGTTTTTTATCTCTTCGTGATCAAAACTATCGTAATCAATCGTCTGCAAAATTTTATCCACGATGTCCTGGGTTAGCTCATATCCCTGCGCATAGGCAGCAAGATTCCCAAATGTAGTTCCCGGCAAAAATTGTAAGGCTAAATCCTTGGACGCAGTCTGAAATTGAGAATTCGGGATGACGATTTTTACATGCGTAACACCGTCGGAATTAATATCAGTCGTAGCAAATTTCTGCATATCCACGCCAAGTTCCGGCATCAAGATCATTGCGGCACGGTTCGTATCCCCATATTTTGCCAAATCATTCTCGCTGTCCTTCCGCCAAGACGGCGTAAGAGGAATCGTTTCAAAGTTATGAAGTGTAACAAAATATCCGCGATCATAACCAAAATACTCGTTGTCAAGCGGAGCAACGGTATCAATCAGGTCGAATTCCAGGACAATACCTCTTACTATATCTGACTCCGTTCCATTGATGTACCAGGTATACGTTGGCATATTAGGATAATCAACACCTTCGTCAGGAAGTTCAACATAATATACTTCATTACCTTTATCTATAAGATATTGGGAATTAGCAGTTACCTCAACCTGCAGCCCTACAGACGTAATTGGAGCTTCCGTTGGGGAATGCTCAAGCGAGTCAATAGAGATATTTTCGCTTGTTTCGCTATTCACGCCGCCACATGCCGACAAGAGAACAACAGCTATAAGCGCCAGCAACACCAATGGAAATTTACGCTTTATGGTTGTCTTGGCGCACTCATGATGGAAAGATATTGGAAAGAAGTTTATCTTCTCGTATCCCATATGGAACCCTCCTAAATAGTCTGTCTGATTTGGAAAAGCCCTCAATAGCAGCTGCAAAACAACTTTCATAATAATCTCTATAGCGGATATGGATTACACCATTCGAGTTGTTGAAGAAAATTCAACTTGCCACTTCCTTTATCTTACAGCAGTGTGCTGTGTTTAGTAAATATAATAATAAAAATCTCTGAAAAGATCGTATTTTTTGCCGTTCTTCTGATGAGCCAAATCCGATGTATGTCCGGTTTTTTACCTATATTCATATCTCACCGTTGTTAAGAAATGCTGTGCCCCAACCTACGGGAAATGGTCACCGGGTCGACGTTGTTCTGATAAAGCACCGACACCTGCGCGTGCTGTAATGCATGCAGGTTAATCCAGGCAATTAGCGCTTGATATGGTGTCTTACAGAGACTGAAAATTCCCTACGTCTGGGCATTTTCGTCGATTAGCAGATTTTCACAGTTCGCGTCATATTTCGCGATCATCGCCGGTTTTCCCGTCTCATTTAGCAGAAAATTAGCAGTCACACTCAAATCGAAACATGCTAACTACACAATTTAGCAGGCTTTTATGCCTGCCGCCACTCAAAGGTAAGAGTTTCCGGAAGAGCTCTTACTTTTTCATAATTCGAAGGAGGAAGCCAATGACCAACATTATCGCCGTTGCCAACCAAAAAGGCGGCGGAGGCCTATCGCGAATTGACGAAGGAGGTGTTGCGCATTGGCCAGCAAAGAGAGAAAGCTAAGTCTGGCATCGTACGATGACCTGTTTCAATCGTCTGACAACCGCGAGACCAAGCAGCGGGAGCAAATCGTCGAGCTGCCGCTCAAGCAGCTTCACCCGTTCAAAAACCATCCCTTCCACGTCCGCGACGACGAAGCCATGGCGCACACGGTCGAGAGCGTCAAGGAATACGGCGTTCTAACGCCGGGAATCGCGCGCCCTGCCCCCGTCGGCGGGTACGAGATCGTCGCCGGTCATCGGCGCAAGCATGCATACGAGCTCGCCGGGCTCACCACCATGCCGTTCATCGTCCGCGAGATGGATGACGACACCGCCACGATTCTCATGTGCGACAGCAACCTGCAACGCGAAAATATCCTGCCAAGCGAGCGAGCGTTTGCATATAAGATGAAGTTGGAGGCGATGAAACGGCAGGCGGGTAGACCAAAAAATAATTCGCCACAAGTTGCGTCGAATTTCCGAAGTGATGATGCGGTGGCAAAGTCAGCTAACATAAGCGGAGACACTTTACGGCGAATAGTCCGTCTGACAGAGCTGGTTCCCGATTTACTTCAAATGGTAGACGACAAAAAAATAGCTCTCAATCCCGCCGTGGAAATGTCCTATTTGAAACCCGAAGAGCAATCCAAGCTCTTGAACGTCATGACAGCGCAGGAAGCACCCCCTTCCCTCTCGCAGGCACAACGCCTCAAGCGATGCAGTCAGGAGGGCAAGCTCTCTGAAGATGTGATGGACGCGATCATGTCCGAAGAGAAGAAAGAGGTCGATAGAATCACTCTCACCAGCGATAAGCTCAAGCAGTATTTCCCGAAGAGCTTCACCCCGCGGCAGATGGAAGAGACGATCTTCAAGCTGTTGGAACAGTGGCAACAGAAAAGAGAACGAGATATGGAAAGGTAATTGTTTGCTTTGTTATAGGCGGCATCCTGGATTCACACCCATCGTATTATTACGGTGGGTGTAATAGTATAAAATAAATTGTTATGTATGATCCATTGATTATAGGTAGAGGATTAAATGCCCTTGTGCCAAGTGCACGTTATCATACTCCACAACCATATACTAT
>QKCR01000077.1 GCA_003245575.1 Alphaproteobacteria bacterium
CCCCGGGGCAGACGCCGTAGAAAGCCTGGAAAATGAAATACCCAAAAGACAATAAACAGAAAAACCCCGGTATTTCTACCGGGGCTTCTCTCTCCGTGTGGTGCCGAAGGGGAGATTCGGCACCACTTTCTGGCGGGAACCAGCTAATAACTCGAAATTTAACGTCTATTTCAAGCAATGCACGCATGCTCACAGGGTCGTTTTGACCCTGCTTGTACCTCTTTTTGTACCCTGTTTTGACCCTGTCGACGAGTTCTAACGAGAGTGTTTCCAATAACCCCTACGAGATTATATAGGCCCAAGAAAGCTCTGAAACGCTCGCTAAGACCCTACAACCTGGCACGACCCCACAAAGGCCATAGAAACATTGTACGAAGTACCATCATCCCTACCACTCTACATCGCCATCGGTCAGTCAAGAAGAAGCGTAGAAAAACTAAGCCATGTAAACGAAATTTCCGTCAATAAATGAAAGTATCTCCTTCTCATCCATTGCGTTCAGCAATTTAATGCCACCATGCAAGTTCAGCTTCTTCATTAGCTCACGAAATGAAATCCTGTGAAATATTTTTTTGTCAGTAATGTATGACTTGTGCAACGTTTTAACGAGTGCAGAAAAAACATTGACACACTGCGATGTCGTTGGGCGCTCAATGATATTTGCTCGGACATCACTGTTAAATAGAAGACAGCTAAGAGCTGCGTCAAGATCTAGCCCGTTAACGCGCTTGCAGAGAGCAGCTTGCCACCACAACCGTGAAACCGCATTGTCGCGTTCAATATTTCTTTTTTCTTTGGCAAAAAAGTGAGCTGAGATGTGCTTGACTGCTTCTCCGTCGTCAGTGGGGATTACCCACCGTGAACGCGAATAATCCAGCAATAAAGAATGCGTCATGAAAACCCAGAGTCTTTCATCTCGCGCAAGGTAATATGTTATACTAGAAAAAGCTTCGGAGACGAGTTTACAGTTAATGACCTCGCTTGAGTTGTCAGAGCTTGGAATTAATTCCTCGAGCTTTGACTCATCAATATCTATATCCAGCGGTATAGTCTTTGAGGGATCACAAAAAATGTGGCGGAAATCTCCGGACCTGTAATAAGGTAGGTTAACACCTATGTTATCGCGGAGTTCGGCAACAACGCGAGATTTGACAATTTGCAATTTCATTACTCGGCCCCCTTCTTGCTAAAAACAAGCGAGTCAAGCAGACTCAAAGGATTTCGTAAAAGTCTCTCAGCAACTATGTACGAGTCGTGTGATGAAATGTTGATGCCCAAGTTATGAGCACGTTGCCGAATGACAGTTGCCCATCTATAGTCATCGTAAGAACCGTCATCCAACTTTATTTTTTCTATCGCTTGCATGGCAGCCGCGAAATAAAGTGAATTGATCAGAATTGCCTTATTTGAATTGCTGTTTCTGGCTTCATCTATACGCATCTTCATGTCAGGTGCCACTTGAATTTGCACATGGTCCTGATCAAATTTTAATTCCCATGCTCCATCAGACAAGGAATCATTTTTCACCAAATCAAATACAGAGGTCATAGACTTGAACAGTTCGCGATCGAAGTACAAAACAGCAGTTTCATCCTGAGCTATAATGTCATTCTTCTTGTAATGTATTGGATTTCCTCCAAACTCTTTGTGTAATTCAGTAGAAACAAATTCAAGGTCTCTTTCTATGTGTATGTAGGAGCGGACCTCAACTTCTCCCCGGAAAAGATTGCTGGAAAAAACTTCTTCTGCGTGTGGCTCAAAAGATTTGATAGCGACACTAAAGTATGTATCCCTACAAGAAATTACAGATATGAAACGTGCACTTTGATTTTGTATAAGTTGAAGTATGTCTCTAGACGACAAGGCGTATGATATCGCAAACGTAACACTATCTCCATCACACGCAAAATCAACAGTTGTCTGAAATTCTTTATCGACGAAATCATCACTGTATGGGCGAAGCACAGGAAATGGGAACGCCTTGTTTTTGTCAAATTTCATTTGCTATCACCTTCATCGCACCTTCAAACTCATCATTAATGACGATATTAAACGTGAGTCGTTCACCTTCCGTTGCATCAGCAACAACGGCTCCGTCTTTAAGTGTACCAACGTCAGTGCCTATTATTGCAGCAGGATAATCAGAGTCAGCACCAGCTTCATAAACCGTTATTGACAGTTTCCCACTAGTGGTCGGCGTAAGTGAGATTACCCTGTTGTTTTTTCCTGAAACTATTGCACGAATGTTTTTTATTTCTACCGGCTTCATTTGTTCCGAACCTTTACCGCTACCACCTGGCGCCTGACCTTTACCGCCCGTCCCGCCTCCACCGCCTCGCCCATCAGAGCCCCCTCCCCCTTGACCGCCTTCAGCGCCATCTCCGTAGTCATTATCCTCGGGGGAGGTGACTTTAGTTTTAAATGCAGGACTTTTGCTTGGTTTCGCACGGATCAAGATCTTGCCCATAGGATTTGCTTCTTCGCCACTACTACCACTGTCGCCATTTTCATCGCCAAAATAGTCCTTAAGCTCATCCAGAGGTGTAACGTCACTAGTCGCATCTCGGGCATGACGCTTAAGCATTTCGCGTATCCATTTCGCAATGGATAGCAATGCCTTTTTACCTTTTTTTTGATCTTCTTTCGGTAGCAAGTTTGGCTCAAAATCGTCGTGCTTTGGTGGTTCCATTTGTCTTAAGAGCTGATTCCCAGAGGGATTCTCACACTTAAAGACAGCTACGAAATCTTTATAATCTGAGAATGATCTAAGTCTGTTGATCGTATCCGAGATGAACATGCCATTTCTTACTGCGCAAACTTTCTTGGGAAGACCATCGCTGACTATGAGGCTAAGACGACAATGGCCAAGGTATTGGTCTTGAGTGAATTCTTCTATGACTTCAGGAGAGCTCTGCAATGCAGCGTAGTAGTATAGAGTGTTAATGAATTGATCTGGCTCTCCCTTTAGACGATGATCATCAAGAAGGCGCAATTTATCATTATCATTAAGCACATCAGAAATCGTTGTGGCATCAAGAAGAAGGTCATCGTCGATGGTCACACTGAGTTCGTCAGCGGAGATGGCTGCGAAAAAGTTTTCAACTACCGAGATCGCTAACAGATCTTTCCAGTCTTTCACTTCAGCAAAACCTAGAATTGTAATCGTAGTACCTTTATTTTCTTTGAATGAGTCAACACTTGTCGACCTTGCTATCCAGTCTGGCACGGAAGAACAATCATATACAGGCTGACATTTTTCTTTGATACCCCAAAATCCAATCCCTTGCTTTCTTGTATTGTCGACATCATGAGACATTAATATCGATTTTCCTTGGCAAAGCTGGTGGTAGTCACCGTTCTCGCCCTGGAAAATGGTCGAAACAAAAACCGTTCTGAGCTCTGACGCAGCATAGGGCGCAAACTTTCCTATTCCATACGAACCAGAAGCGGTTTCCCCATCCTTCTTGCTTTGCCCTTTAGCTTTCATAAATGCATAAAACGGGGTGCCATTTTTAGATGGTCCACGCATCCCGTGAGTATTTGAATCAATTGCCTTGAGAATCTTGATTCTAGGTTTTTCAAGCGTTGCAATGGCACTTCTAAAAAATCGCTTTGCTTTTTCGCTTTC
>QKCR01000154.1 GCA_003245575.1 Alphaproteobacteria bacterium
AGCGCCCATCCGCTTGGCAGCGGTTTCTATTAATTAGGGAAAAGCTTTTCAAAGGCACGGGGTCGCTGGATGCACGCGGCATCCCGTACCCCTCGGTGATGGTGTTCCTTGAGCCTTCAGTGGCCATTCGTCGCGTCCGTTTGTCTCCTGATTGCCCTAAATCTAGCGCGGCTTTCCGCCCACGTCCACGCTACGGATATATCCATCCCCGGCACTACCTCGGTAGACCGTGACATCATATCCCACCTGCCTCAAACACGTTTCATCGTCGTCGGCGACGTGCCCAGGCCGCTGTCGGGATCAGCTCCGCTACCCACTGCAGGATACCCGCCCCACACAACGGACAGCACGGACAGCCATCGTCCAGACCGTCCGTTGCCTCCACCTTCACTTCCGGCGGTTGAGGTTGGGTCAGCGCATCGCGTATCTGCATCAACTTCCCGGCCCGGCAACAACCCGCCAGGAAGCCGTAATGCCGGATCCGCATGAGGCCCTTGGGCAGAACAGGCGACGCACGAACTCGCCGCCGCTCAGCTGCAGGGTCTTGTGCTGATCACTGCGACTGTCCCGATAGCACAGCCGCACCCCGGCCGCGTCCACCGACAGAATACGCGCGTTGGTGATGGCGATGCGGTGGCTGTATCGGGCCAGATAGGCGATCACTGCCTCGGTATGGCTCAGACAGTGACGGGTATAGACCACCCAGTCCTGCTGCATCAGCACGGACAGGCAACGATCGATCTCGCCGGGCTCGATCCGGTGCAGCTCGCCCGTCTGGGCCTGACGGCGCAACGCGCTGACCATGGCACCGCGGAAGTGGCGCGACAAGGCACGGACCGGGAACAGGTAGGTGCCCTTCACCGCCTTCCAGGCCCCATCCGCACCGAGCACTCCGCCGGGCACCAGACAGGGAAAAGGGGACAGACCCCATATTCCCGTGGCGGACCAAAACTGAGATCCTGACCAGCGTTCCCGGTGTCGGAAAAGTCCTGGCCTACACCTTGCTCAGCGAGCTACCGGAACTCGGCAAGCTGAACCGTAAAGAGATTGCCGCACTGGTTGGCGTCGCACCGATGAACCGCGAAAGCGGTATCTATAACGGTAAGCGCCGTATCCGCGGTGGTCGCCATCGCATCCGGACTGTGATGTTTATGGCGATGCTCTCGTCGATCCAAGGTAACCCCGTTTTCAAACGTCTCTACGAGCACCTGAAGGCCCAGAGAAAGCTCCCCCAAAGTGGATATCATCGCCTGCATGCGCAAGCTGATCGTGGTGCTTAATACACTCCTGAAAGACGAGGAGAAGTGGTGCCATAAAACAGCTTATATATTTAACTGGACACCACAGTCACTTGTTATGCTATTAATTCTTCACCATGCAGAAAATCAAAGAATTTGTCTAAAATTTTCTTATTACGTTCAATTACCTGTTGTTCTCCAAATTCGTTGTGAGCAATGAGGTTAGTTATTTCGGCAACCTTACTAGGCTCTTTGTAATTACCACGTCTCTGTTCCCCGCTATAGATTTTTTTCTTATCTTCAAATCGGTAGTCTGATGCTTTAATGTTGATGGCGCTTTCTAGTAGTATCTTGTTGCCAAGTGAGTCAATATTGTCCTCGGTTTTAAGGCCGCCTTCCATTTCTTGGCGCTTTTTCGGGTAAATGTGCTCTAAATGGAATATTTCATTCAATCCGAGTAGCGTCTGTTCTGAAAAAGTGTAGGCGTACCAAGTAATCATGGAACGAGTCGCATTCCTTTGGTTCGTGAACACATAATTTTCAAAAGATGTGCGTGCTTGCGTATTGTTGAATTTGTATTTCGAGAATTTAACCTCACCACCATTTACAAGGTTGACCATCTCGTCGTATACGGGCGTGCGCAACGCATTTACACCGGGATTCGTGATGGCATAAGCGAAAATAAAAGCAGTTATTCTATCGAGAAACTTACAGAACTCAACATCACTTAAGATTCCATCATTAGTTTTGTGCTGCAAAAAATAAACTGATGTTATGTGTTGCCACATGCCATTTGGTGCGTAATTTAAGACAAATAGTTTTTTAAGAACATCTTCAGAGAATCTAGTTTTGTCTTGATCTGATACGCTCTCCCAAAACAAGGCAAGAGACTTTAATTCTTCGATTGTATTAGGGCGTTTTAGATACTGATACTTGTTGCGTTCATAAAATTTACGTAGAGCTTCTGTTGTTGAGCTTTTGTTACCCTCTTTCGCACGCAAAAAGTACATGTAACGAGCGAATAATTCATCCATTGGAGTGCCGCTGATTGGATTGAATACTGAACTGGTTATCTCTTCAAGTCTTTTCCATTCCGCAATGAACTCATCTTTATTTCCGGATGAGCCGTAGTATTTGTAGAACTGTGCTTTGAATATATCCGCATCTGACAATGGCAAACCACGATCATTTAACGTCGAAAAAATACGAAGTGCCGTATCTTGAGATTCCGCTTCAATAGGCAGAAGGATGCAGTTGCCTAAAATACGTGCTGGTAAGTACGGAAAAAAGCTAGGGAATGCCTGTAGGAATTCATCGATTCTTTTCTGGAAAAATTGATAATTAAGGACATATTGGCTCTTACTTCCTTGCTTAACTATTCCTGTGCGCAACAGTTCAAGAAATTCTTCTTTGTCATTGTCCGTGGCAACTTCCGAATCAATTTTAAGAGTATTTTTATCTGCTGTTCCGAATGTGTCCGTTTTCCAGATGCATTTCTCAATACGATCACGAGTGAGTATTGAGTTCTTGTCCTTCATGTTCTCGAACTTGTCATAGAAGGCTCGCAAAATAAGCATTAGCGTGGTCAATCTTTGCTGGCCGTCAATGACTTCTGATTTCCCGGCTTCATTTTTATAAGTAACGATTGATCCGAGGAAATATTCTTCATTATCGTCGAAAGCTTCGTAGTTATTATCGGGAAATGAAAATAAAAATATATCATCCCACAGTGTTTGGCATTGCTCTTCGTTCCAGGCATAAGGCCGCTGATAGTCTGGAATAAGGAAATCAGCTTTCTTGTCTGAAAGCAGGTCGATGATGGCCTTCTGATCTACATTAAGTTTTGACATTGGTATCCCTGTTTCTTAAGAGCATAACGCCTGTAACACTTGACCAAAAAAGCATAGATTTTTGGGGTCAAGTGCTTACACTTGTTACACATTTTTACTCTATACCCAATATTTTTTTTGCGCCTCCAGCTAAAACCGCTCGTCCTTCTTTAGTCTTACCTATAGAGGTTACCATTTTAACAAGTTTATTTGAGGCCGTTTTCACCCAAGTATCTTTCGGATAATACTCTAAATCTTCTGTTACCCTTACAAGACCCTCTCTAAAATCTTCTAATTGCTTTTCAGTTATTACAGAATCTTGTTCAAGCTCAGTTATTCTTCGCTCTAAATTAGAAAACTTTTCTCTTAACTCGTTAATTTCATCGACAGAAAACTCTTTGGACTCATTATCAGCATTAATATGCTCAAAAATAGTATTCCTTAGTTGGTCTATTTCATTATAAAAGGGGGTTGATGCTTTTAGCTCATTACGTATTTCAATGCACCAAGAAGATATACCTGAAAGCGCTTCTTGTAGAGAGTCATATGTAGTTGT
>QKCR01000028.1 GCA_003245575.1 Alphaproteobacteria bacterium
GCTCGTCACCATAAAATGGGATTGGACATTATTCTGATTGGTCATGAGGGACATCCGGAAGTTATCGGCACGATGGGACAATTGCCTGCAGGTAGCGTCTATCTTGTCGAAACAGTCGAAGATGTTCAAAAACTGGAAGTCTCGCATCCTGACAAATTGGCTTTCTGTAGTCAGACTACTTTGTCCGTTGATGATACATCAGATATTGTCGCCGCCTTGCGCGAAAAATTCCCCATGATTATCGGGCCAAACCGCGAAGATATTTGTTATGCAACAACCAACCGCCAAGAAGCCGTCAAAATGGTGGCGCCGAAATCTGATGTTGTCTTTGTGATTGGCTCCCCCAATTCTTCAAATTCCAACCGTTTGGTAGAAGTAGCGAAATCATACGGGTCACCAAAAGCGTTTCTTGTACAGGATGAAAAAAATATTCCGTGGGAAGAAATTCGGGACATTAGAACTCTCGGGCTGACGGCGGGTGCCTCCGCACCTGACATTCTGATAGATAATGTTATCGAAGCCCTACGCGGCCAATTTGATATTGATGTCGAGGAAATCGTCCTGACACGTGAAAATGTCACATTCAACATTCCAAGACTCTTGAGAGAAGCCGAGAAAAATCGTGTTCACGTTCGACTGGCTTGATCCTTACACCATGATTTATATCGGCGGCCTTATGCTCGCCTTGTCTTGCACTCAAATCAAAGACAGGCGCGAGATGATGTTCGTTAAGTTCATGTCCGATTATACCAACGCAGCCTATACTTTTATGATGGGAGGGTTAGCCGGAGCCCTGGGGGGGCTTATTGCCGGAACTGGCGGTTTGGTTCAGTCTCTGACCCCAGATAAACATCTTCAAAAGACATTGTGGCCACGCATTATCGGCGCTTGTATTCTATCTGCTGCGAGTATCTATTTTTCTTACAAAAATCCGATTGATATTTTACCTATGGTCGCCATTATCGGATGCCGTTTTATGGAGCTGCATCATGATGCCGAAAAAATCCGCATGGCTTATTTTGTAGCCGGTGGCTTATGGATCACTTATTTTATTGTAGAGCACATCCCCATGATGGCCTTTACGTCGGGATTGATGAGCGCCATGCTCTTGCTCGGGATCATTCGCCACCGCGCTAAACGCGAGATTGTTGATCCTGTCTAATTTTCAATTTCTCTAATGAAAAAATATTTTTGTTTGTGTATGATGGTTACGTTCACGGCTTTTTACAGTCAGGTCTATCTTGCACCTCAATGATTTCTTCCATATCTATAACCTAATCTTTCTTTTAGGTTTTGGTCTTATGCTCGCCTGCACCCAGATGCAACGCAGGCGTAAAATGATGTTTACCAAATTTCTTGCTGAAGTTTGTAATGGAACATATCTTGTTCTCTCTGGCGGTCTTGCGGGTGGATTTGCTGCATGGATTGCCGGAACAGGTGGCTTGGTCCAAGCGCTTACCCCCGACCGTAATTTAAAGAAGACGATCTGGCCTCGGATTATAGGGGCAGTTCTTCTTTCTGCTTTAAGCATCTATATCGCATACAAGAACCCCTTTGACTTGCTTCCACTCGGGGCTGTTACCTTTTGTCGTTTTATGGAGCTTCATCATAACCCTGAGCGTATCCGTCTGGCCTATTATGTTTCCGGATTTCCGTGGATGCTGTATCTCTACGTCAACGAAATTTATTTTATGCTGGGATCTGTCGCTGTGATGAACATTATGTTTCTGATTGGACTTCTGCGCCATCGTCCCCGCAAGGTTGTCAATATTGATCAGGTCTAGGTCTTGATGTATATATGGGTATGGCTGTTTATACCCACGTTTCCGAATCTGATCTACGCGCTTTTCTGGCGCAATACTCTGTCGGAGAGTTGGTAGATGCTCAAGGCATTCTACAAGGTGTTGATAATACGAACTACCATATCAAGACTGAACAGGGCGATTTTGTTCTGACAATCTTTGAAACCCGCATACAGCCTGAAGACATCCCCTATTATCTGGATTTCATGAGACATCTATCCGAGAATGGCATTCTGTGCCCTGCCCCGGTGCACTTAAAAAGCGGAGAGATTTTATCTAAGCTTTCAGGTAAGCCTGCAGCTCTGTTCCCGTTCCTCGCAGGGCATAATGTTTCACAAGATAATATTACAGTCAGCATGTGTGGTGAGCTGGGTGTTTTTCTGGCCAGAATGCATCTGGCAGGTCAAGAACATACGCAAACTCTAGAAAATAGTATGAGCTTTGATGCGTGGGAGGCCCGCCTTCGGCGTGTAGGAGCAACTGCCCAATCCTATCTGGATGTTCTAAAACACGTGCACACGCAATGGCCCAAAGATTTACCTCTGGGGTCTGTACATGTGGATCTCTTTCCCGACAACGTCTTTATTCTGGATGGGCATATTCACGGGGTGATTGACTTTTATTTCTCGGCTACAGATTTTCTGGCCTATGATCTGGCTATTGTTCTAAATGCGTGGTGTTTTGATAAAAATCATGTCCTTGATCCTGATAAATGTCGTGCATTTCTGGATGGGTATCAATCTGTTCGGCCCTTAAGCGCTGATGAGAAAGCATCTTTCCAGATTTTGGCTCAGGGTGCGGCATTACGTTTTCTATCTTCCCGCCTCCATGACCTGACATTTCATGACCCAAGTGCTCTCGTCACACCTAAAGACCCTAGCGAATATATTAAGAAATTGGAATTCCATCGTGACAATGCTCTCTTCTAAATCTTCCACTTCTGTTGAACTTTTTACTGACGGTGCATGTTCAGGAAACCCCGGTCCTGGTGGATGGGGAGCAATACTTCGTTTTAAGGGCACCGAGAAAGAACTAAACGGCGGTGAACCCGAAACCACAAATAACCGCATGGAAATGACGGCAGTGATTGAAGGGCTTAAAGCCCTGACCCGCTCTTGCTCTGTCACGATCTATACAGACAGCAAATATGTCCTTCAAGGCGTCACAGAATGGATGGATGGGTGGAAAGCGCGCGGATGGCGTACAGCCGACAAAAAGCCCGTTAAAAATCAGGATTTGTGGGAAGCTCTTGATCTTGAGCTATCCCGACACAAAGTCTCGTGGCAGTGGGTCAAGGGCCATGCGGGACATCCAGAAAACGAACGGGCGGATGAACTTGCCCGCAACGGAATCCCCTCCAAATAATTATAAAAACAAAGCCCGCATTCGCGGGCTTATGATTTAAATATTCGGTACATATTACCAGGTTCTAAAATCACCTGAGTCCATATGGACGAAACCTTGGCGCGGGTAGTAACCTACTCCGCCGGCTTTCAGATTGATGGCAATTTCTCTAACATGCTTCGGACTAATGTCTTCCAGACGCACGTCAATCGCTTGTCCTGACATGTGCAAGGATTTTTTGGCAACGCCCTTGGAATTATTTCTCAACATCGCGTTAGTTTTCGGAGAACGATAACCGGAAATCACGGAATAAGGATTGGTTGTTCCTGTATATCTGTGTACTGCGGAAATAATATCAATTGCACGTGGATCAATCGGGAAAACTTCGTTTACACGGAAGTCGCGCATAACATAGTTGATGCGTTCAAATGCTTCCGGCAAATATTTGTTACCGACGCGGT
>QKCR01000127.1 GCA_003245575.1 Alphaproteobacteria bacterium
TAGCGACTCGGACGGCTTAGACCGTGAATAGGTGATGACCCACCGGGGCAGCGCGACTTTATGTTTGCGAAATCAGTTAGAGAAGGAGAATGAAAATGCCTCATTCTTGAGATTCCCCCTTGACAAACATCATAGGTAAAATGGATTCTGGCCATTTTTCGGACAGAACTGCATGGTAGGGCGTTATATACATGATAATTCGTATTCACTTGATTTATATCTCTTGTTGGTTGTCTTCTATTCTCAGCCATCTTAAATTACTCCTTGTTCAAGAATCATTAAATGTGGATGTTGATTCCCTTATCACTAATTTAGGTTTTATATGAATTGTTTCCCTGTATGAACTATCAGCCAGAACTCTCTCAATCGCATTTATCGCCTGGTGAGCTGCATCTTCTGCCGCCATATCTATCGTTGATGCGGAAGGATATAGGACACGAGATATCCCAAGATTATTCTCACCGATAACACTGATATTTTTGCCCGGAATAATGCCACGTGACTCCAGTGATCTGTATACCGCCGGAAGTTGGAGGTCAGAGCAGATAATGGCGGTCGGTTTTTCCTTTCCGGATAATATTTGGTCCATTACCTGCATGGTGTCTTCTGAATCATACCCGCCAAACTGAATCCAGTCGGGGCGGGTTTGGAGTTGATCTTTTTCTAGCGCACATTTGAAAAAGCATTCTCGGCGCATTTGCAGGTCGCGGATGGTTTCCTCTGCCCTTAGCAGATGCAGATAGGCAATTTTCCTGTGGCCAAGTGAGAGTAAATGTTCAACCTGAAGTTCAACAACCTCATCGTTATCAATGACAATATTGGTTGAATGTTCATCAAGTTTGTCTGAATTAGGGAACAGATTCACATATGAAACAAAGTTTTTGCGCAAAATCTCGCCAACTTTTTGCGATGGTGAGGAAATGACAATACACGCCCGGCATTTACTTGATTCGGCAATCCTGTTAAGGTTGTCATCATTGAGGTGGTTCTCTAAAAAGTGCATACGCACACTCAACCAGCGCTTGCCGCACATCATTCCGATAAAATGCGAAAAACTTCCGTGAAAGTCAAACATTGGCTCGCGGTCGTGAGTGCCAGGACAATAAATCAGATCCAACTCGTCAAGAACCTTGTCTGGTTCAACACAATCACATTTAAAATAGCCGCGCCTGTTTACACTATATATAAGTTCCTTCTTCTCAAATTCCTTTAGAACATCCTGCGCGACAAGCTGACTTACCTTGCATTCATTGATTATCTTGCGCAAAGAAGGTAGTCTGCCCCCTTCTTTCAAGGTTCCCAAATGCTGATAAAGGTATTTTTCTGCTTTTTCTCTGCTTCTGACAACCATCTCAACTTCCTCTCTGCATCAAAACTGCATTAGTATAATGCAGTATAAGCGTTTCTTAGTCAAGAAAATTAGTTGATAAGCCAATGTTTTTTTATGCAAGTTATTGCATTGTATGTGAATTTGGTTTTTATAATGCGTTGTTGTTTAGATTGTTAGGTAATTAATAACGACGATTATATAAAACAGCTTCTATTTGCGGCTAATAATTTATTTTAGATAAGAATGGAGTATTTCTGTTTGTTTCTTCAATTAGCAGTAATTCATCTGTGCATTATTTCCATGTCTTCAAAAGTACATAGTTAAGATATTTTTCCTTTAGCAGGCATACTGAGGATATTTAAAATATAAAAAAAGGCAAATAAAAAGGGAAAAAAATTGACTAATCATTAATACGTATTAATATACAATTAAAACGTATTAATTGATCGTTTAATTGTTCTTTTTTTCTGGCTGATAATAATTACTTTATTGATAAGGGTTGGTATGATGAAACAGGGGTTGGCGTTTAAGCCGAATTTATGGAGTGAGGATCATTTGAAATTTGCCCGTCAGCTTGGCTGCGAAAGTATAGTTGCGTGGGTTCCGTTATCGGAAGGTGATGGGGTGTGGCACACGGAAGATTTCCTGAAGCTGAAGCATCAGGTTGAGGAATATGATATGGAATTGGCGGCAATTGAGAATTTTCACCCGGCTCATTGGGATCATATTGTTCTGGGGGAAGATGGTCGTGAAGAGCAGATGGAGAATATCTGCCAGACGATAGCCAATGCCGGAGCTGCGGGAATTGACTGTTTTGGCTACAGCTTCAGCGGATGTGGCGTTCAGGGATATTACACGGAACATGGAAACACGGATGGGCGGGGAAAATCGAGTATCAAGCGGTTTGACGTGGCGCGGGTCAATCACGAATCGCCACCCAATCAGGAGTTCTGGTTCAATACTACTATTGAGCGACGCAGTCCTGAAGGATTTATTCCACCGGCAGATGAAACTACTATGTGGGAGCGTTTTCAGTGGTTTCTAGAGCGTGCATTGCCGGTCGCGGAAAAAGCCGGGGTTAAACTCTGCGCGCATCCGGATGATCCGCCAGTGCCGAGTCTGCGCGGGATATTCCGGCCGCTGCATTCGGTTGCGGGACTGCGGAAGTTGGTTAAAATGTTTGATAGTCCGGCAAATTGCCTTGAATTCTGTCAGGGGACTATTTCCACGATGGATGGGGTTGATATTTATTCTGTCATAAAGGAATTTGCTGAAATGGGCAGGATCGGCTATGTGCATTTTCGCAATACAAGCGGTACTTTGCCGCAGTATTCTGAAGTATTTATTGATAACGGGTATGTGGATATGCCGCGTGCGCTTGCGCTATACCATAAATATGGTTTCACCGGAACTCTGATCCCCGACCATACTCCGCAGATAACTTCAAATGTGCCATGGGATGCGGGGATGGCGTTCGCTCTTGGCTATATCCGTGGTGCAATGCAAAGTGTAAAGGATAACTGCAATGAGTAAGGATATGAAGACAGCATTGATTACCGGTTCCACACAGGGTCTGGGTAAGGTAATGGCGCGGCGGCTTGCCGAAGAAGGGTGCCTTGTTGTGATTAATTGTGCTGGTGACCGTCAAAGTGCAGAAGCAGCGGCAGGGGAGATCAATGCTGCAGGGCATAAGGCTGTAGTTTACTTATGTGATGTTTCGGATGAAGAGGCGGTGCAGAAAATGTTTCAGGACCTCGAAGATCAGTATGGTGGGGTTGATATACTGGTTAATAATGCCCGGGTTGAGCCACTCTCTCGAAAACCGGAACTTTCGGAAGGTCAATGGTGGGATAAAGTTATGTCGGTTAACCTTAAGGGCGCGTTTCTCTGCTCGCTCGAGTTCTGCAAGTATGCAGAACCGCGAAAGTGGGGGCGCATAATCAATCTTTCCTCATCGCGCGCACCTCGTCCAGCAGAACCCTCCATGGTTGCATATACTGTTTCAAAGCTGGGAATGCATTCACTGACCAGGTCGTTTGCGGCACGTTGTGCGCCATATAATATTACGGTCAATACACTTGCTCCGGGAATGATTGCAACGGAAAATATGATGAAGCGAATCGGTCAGGATGGTTATGATGCAGAGTGTGCGAGTATTCCGCTGAACAGGGCCGGAACGTGCGATGAGATCGCGGATGGTGTGATCTGGGCGTTGAAAAACAGCTTTATGACCGGCGAGACAATTAATATTAATGGCGGACAGACTTATGCCCCATAATACACCTTACGAAATATTTGCTGACTGTCGCTGTACTGTAGGGGAAGGTCCGGTATGGAGTTCTGCTGAAGAAATTCTCTACTGGATTGATATTGTCAAAGGTGTTGTTTTCCGTAAGGGTATGGATACAGGCTGCAATAACTACGAATGTTTTCAACTTGATATTGGTAAGATTGGTGGTATTACTTTGGCGGAAAATGGATCATTTCTGCTTTTTGCCGAGAAGGGTAAAGTATGGAAATGGTGGCCGGGTCTGAATCCACAATTATACACTGAACTTGATGAAGCAAGCGAGAGTAGATTCAACGATGTGATTGCCGGGGATAATGGTCAGGTTTATTGTGGGGTTGCTCCAAAAAAAAATGGCGAAACCGGCTCCCTTTGGCGGATGAATGCGGATAAATCCTTTTTGTGCATAGAACGCGAAATCTGCGGAATGCCAAATGGTATGGGCTTTTCCCCGGACAGAAGATATTTCTATTTTACTGTTTCAGATGAGAAAGTTATTTACCGCTATAACTATGACAATGTTTCCGGCAACATTACCGGCAGACACCCTATGATCGTTACTGCTGACCACGAAGGAGTTCCGGATGGGATGACTGTGGATAGTGCCGGATGTCTCTGGTCTGCACAATGGAACGGTTCGCGGTTGATAAAATATTCACCGGAAGGTAAGGTTCTGCGCGTGTATAATTTCCCGATTGCTAAAATAACCAGTGTTGTAAAAGTGGAGAATATGATGTTTGTGACAACCGCGAATTATCCGTGGAAAGACGATGATTATCTTCAGACGGGCGCAGGATCTGTGCTGAGAATCGAATTGAAGTAGAAAAAAAATTTGACCAGCTATTAATGCGTATTAATATGTAGTTAATTCGTTATAACGGGAGAATGCATTAATGGCTAACATGAAAGATATTGCTGTCGCGGCCGGGGTGAGTCAGTCGACTGTTTCGTTTGTACTTAGCGGTCGCTATCAGAAAGACCTGAAGATTTCACCGGAGGTTGTGCAGAAGGTCAAAGACGTTGCGGCAAAGTTGCATTACCGGCGTAATGCCGTGGCCAGCGCCATGCAGCAGGGGCGTACCAATATAGTCGGTTTTATCGGTAATTTCGGGGAGGTTGGTCACAGTTATGTACTTCGTCTGCTCAACGGTGTCAGCAAGGCCCTGCAGAATCGCGGTTATCTTCTGAAGATGTTTTCTCTGGATGGCTTTGATTTTGCGGATATCTGCAGGCTGTGTGTAGAGCAGCAGTTATGCGGCGTAATAACACGTTTTCTTTCACAGGAGCAGGATGCGCTTCTGCGCCAGGAAATGTCAACTTACAATATTCCGGTTATTATGCTGGGAAATAGTTTCAGTGATGGCTGGTGCGCAAAGGTTGTTTCAGATGATGTTGCTGGATCAATTCTGGCGGTAGATCATCTGGTATCGCTGGGTCATCAGAGAATCGGTTTTCTTACTCAACGTTCCAACTGGTGCGCCTTTGATATGCGTGCTGAAGGATACAGTAAGGGATTGGCAAAAAACAAGCTCAGCGCTCCATCTAGCGACTTTCTCTATTTTGACCAGGACTTGAAAATGACGGAGGATGATTATCTTGGGGTTGATGATTATTATCAGAATTATCACCCGACAGCGCTGATCTGTGCCTCAGACATTCTGGCTATGAAATTGCTGATTTGGGCGCATAAGAGAAAGATCGGTGTGCCGGAGAAACTATCGGTTGTCGGCTTTGGCAATATTGATAATTCGATACTGACTAGTCCTCCATTAACCACAATTGCGCATCCGTATGAAGCGATGGGGCAGAGAAGCGTGGAAAAATTGCTGGAGCTGGTGGAGCATAAAACAAGACAAAAAGATGAACTGCTGCCGGTTGAATTGGTTATCCGCGAAACAACGGCAAGTTGTTGTTAAATAATTTGCAGGGAAGATAACCCCAAAATTACTTCTCTGACTGCATACATTAAAATCCGAACTGAATGATGCACCTGGTATGGTCAGGGCGCCACAGCCTTTTATTTTAAATTTCAAATTTAGTGACATGGAGATAATTGTGAGACCATTTACTCTTGGTACCATGTATTGGACAAACCCGAACTATGATTTTGATGAAATGAAAGCCGATCTGCAAAGGGTGCGTGAAAACAACATTTCGCTTATCCGGTGTTTTATCTGGTGGGAAAAAGTGGAGCGTGTGGAAGGTGAATATGATTTTTCTCCCGATGACCGTCTTTTTGCCGCTGCCAAAGAGTGTGGACTTGATATCATGGCAACCATTGGTTTTTACCCGCCGATGTGGCTGGTAAAAAAATTGGAACCTCAAAACATGATTGATCCGGGACGGTATCCGCAACTTGACCGTCCTGAAATTAAAACCCCGTTAGGGAAGTATGTTCGTGAACTGGTGGGGCGTTATAAGGATTCGTCTGCTTTGAAATTATGGAACATCTGGAATGAACCATCAGTCAACAATTTTCCATCATTGCCCGTTTTGGAAAAATTTGCCAAATGGTTAAAGGCAAGATATCAAACTCACGCGGAGCTGATTAATGCGTGGAAGGGCGAACATAATGTCTTTGATCTGTATTGCCCAAATTCAATGGCGGAACTGACAGCCGGTTGGCTGCTTGAAGCGTTCAGGCTGGGGACTCGCGGCCGTACAACTACAATGCGCTTTGATTATCAGAAATTCACGATGTGGAATCTTTCAGATCAATTGCAATGGCTGGCATCCGAGGTAAAGGCAATTGACCCCTTGCATCCGACCCATACCAATCCTTGCAGCATATCCATAAATCAGATCGGGTCAGGACATGACTATCACGCGATTGCCAAAACAGTTGATACTGTAAGCAGTTCGATTCACCACAGCCATGATTATATTCCTGGTGAAAATGTGTATGACGCACTTGGCAGTTATATTTTCAGCACAGATCAGACTTATTGCTGGACCATGGGTAAAAAGCCGACATGGGTTGGGGAGTTGCAGGCAGGGACCACAATTTGTCATGCTAGGAAGTATACGCCTGATGCTGCGACTATCACCAGCCAGCTTTGGCATGCTTTGGGGAGCGGTCTTGATGGGGTTGTTTTCTGGGAATGGCAGAGTTGGCGGGCCGGACTTTTTGAAGTGGGAGAATTCAGCCTGCGCAATGCTTCCGACGGTGCGCCGACAGAACGCTCTGAAGCCGCGGCAGAATTCGGGCGGTTGTATGCCGAGAACGCGGATGTTTTCTTGTCTTTAGAACGGCCGGCACGCAAGGTGGCAATAATGTACCCTTATGATACCTTTGTGATGAAGGGTTTGCAGGAAGATGAAAAACCATTGCGTTGGCACTCTTCAGATGCACACTTTGCGCTCTTTGGTTGCCACAGGGCGCTCACTCAGGCAAATATTGATGTTGACTTTATTTCGGAGAATTGTGTTGAGGAAGGCTTGCTGGGGCAATATGCTGTGCTGTATCTGCCCGGGGTAGAGGTTATGCGTGCCGGGGTTGCAGAACGAATCAGAGAATTTGTTGCTAATGGCGGCGCCGTTTACGCCGATGGGCGATTGGCTTTTCTAGACGATCATATGTTTCTGCGCCATCAGGTTCCGGGGCATGGTTTGTCTCTGGTCTTTGGCGCAAAAGAAGCAGACTTCGTTGCGTTGCCTGAGTTTAGTGTTGAAATTGAAAACAGGACAAAGTTGACAGGACACTTGTTTGCGCAGTACTTGCAGCCGTTAACTGGTGAGGTGGAGGCCAAATTCAGCAATGGACGGCCTGCGGTAATTGACAACAGGTTTGGTAAGGGAAAGACCAGACTGGTCGGAACGGGATTATGCCGCAGACTACGGGATTTTAATGATATCGATGCAATGCAATATATCGCAGACTTTGCATTGGAAGCCGGGGTTGTTCCCGCGCTTTCGATAAATCAGGGCTTTGTCGGTAAGCGCCTTTGTGGCGTCAAATACGATGTTCTTATTGTTACTAATACCAACGCAAATAAAGTGAAAGCAGAAATTTTGGAAGAGTGCCAGGTTGTGCAGTGCCTGCAGGGGGGCGGGGCATATGAAGGGAAAATAATTACGCGTGATTTTGACGCAAAAGAAACAGCAGTATTTATTTTGACGAAATAAACTTCGGTGTTACTTTTCAAGGGGCGTAAAAATGATGGACAATTATGCTGAAGCTAGTTGCAAAAAAAAAGCAGGATGTTTTCTGCGCTCGTCTGGATTTACGCTTATAGAAATGCTTGTGGTGGTTGCAATAATCGGAATACTCGCCTCCATGATGGCACCGTCTCTTGTCAATGCTTTAGCAGTCGGCAAGCAAATTTCCTGTGCAAACAATATTAAACAATTAGGTCTTGGATTGTTGACATATACCTCAGATTATAATGGCTACATGGTTGTTTCAATGGCGCCTGATGCAACCTCAAGAACCGGTTACTGGAGTATTGAGCTGGCTCCATATATTGGCATTACCGGTAATTTGGATGCAAACGGTTTTGTTCGATACTCAGACGTGCGACTGGTGAGCGGTATTTTCCGTTGCCCATCATTTGACGATGACACTGTACTTTCTGCAACAGGTACTGCCGATGCGATCTACTGTGCCATCGGTTATGGCTGGAATCAGCAGATGGGACTTCGGGATCAGGGCTCTCCTGATCGAATGAAAATTCAAAAAGTCATCAAACCATCCCTTAAAGTCTTAATCGGTGACACCACTGACTGGATGCGGGTGAGTAGTGTGGAATTCAGAACAATTTATCCTGAGAGTCCGTATTCTTTGCCCTATCCCAACCCTTGTATTGGCAACCGTCACAATCAGGGGGTTAATATGTTGCTTGGTGATGGTCATGCGGAGTGGTTTTTACAACTTGATTTACAGATGGCTCCCTCCGGCAAAAGCGATGCCAAATGGCGTTTTATGCCCTATTCTGAATAACGCAAGAAAGGTAAGATAATGACATTTTTTAGCGGTTGTAATTGTAATAAAATATTGGTTAACTGTTTATCTCTGATTATATTGTTTGCAGGTCTTACAGCTTCCGATGCGATGGCCTGGGGGATAAGAGTTGATGTGAACAGTATAGGAAACAAAATAGAATTGAAACCAGCAACAGACCCCGTTAATGAAAATCTCAAAAATTATTCCTGGGGCGATGAGTTATCGCGAAAATGCAACCTGTTCTTTCAGAAAAAAGAATTAGCAGAGGGCAAGTCTGTTGATGTGGAATTTACCTTCATTCCCATGCAAAGCGGTAAGGTGTCAATAAAGCTCAATGGCTGCTGGGCCAAGCGTCAGGGCATGGCGCAAAAGGATCAGCTGTGGGTTGAATATATTAAGGTTGAGGCGGAAGGGGCGAAGATAAATAATGATGACTTCAGCGAACGTGATAGTAATGGAAAGTTGAAATTCTGGAATTGCGAAGCGGGAGCAATGCCGATTGAGAAGGGTGTCAAAGCTTGGAATGGTGCAGGGGTTCTGCAGACTATAACTGTAACAGCAATGCAACCGGTAAAAATTAGACTCTCAGTCAGGGATGGAGGCGCATTGATGGCAATACAGCCATCTCCGCCGATTTCTTTTGCGCATGAGAATTGGGAATTGCTGGTCGATGGCTCCAGTGGTGTATGGAAAGACTTAAAGTGGAAAGGAGAGTCGGTTGCTTCTAATCCGCATGGTTTTCCCATGTTTCAGTTACATGGACAGGATACGTATGGCGAGCGGAAACTTACGGGAAGTTCTTACGATCAGAAGACTGGCGTTGTCAAGCTTATCACCTCTAACGGGTTCTGGACTTTCGAGGAACGGATTCATTTTGGAAAACACCTAAAACGAGAATTATTTGCGACATTCAATGGCCATGAACCTGCAAAATTTAAAAGTTGTAATTTTCTCCTATACTTTCCAAAGGTTGGGAATTATTACTTCCCGCGTTCACTTTTTGGCGATACCCGCCATTACTCGAAAATTGGCGACGATCCTTTTGATAACTCATCATCGCGTAGTGGCAAATTTGCAGAAATGAAGAATGGCGAAAGTGTTAACGGTGTGAGTGACTGTTATTTTTCTTTCTTGCAACCATCATCAAACCGTACATTGATGTTTGCTTTCGACGGAAGACGTGAACCGGTTCGCGAATCATTTCGCTGTATTAATGATTGCATTGAGAGTGAAATCAACATTCGTACTGCCGGGTGGGCTATGCCTGGAGTTTCCCAACAAATAGGTCCATGTTATATCAACGTTTTTGAAGGCGATGTTCAGCAAGCCTTACGTAATGCACCCCACCAATGGTACCGGGATATCGGTATGTTGCCACCTGTTGACAGGCCGGGGTGGGTTGAGGACATCACCTCCCTTTGGGTTTTTTGTCCTTCACCTTATTATGGAGGTGTTGATGGTGCTTTTGGTGCAATTAATCACACAATTCCATATGCGAAAAAACGTGGAGCAAATACATTTTGGATATTACCGCTTTATAACGGTTTTTATGGTGTTATCGACTATTATGGCATACGACCTGATGTCGGTGCAAAGGAAGATTATACAAAGCTGGTTTCAGAAGCAAAGGCGAATGGATTTCACGTCTGGCAGGATTTGGTTCCTCATGGAGGGAAGCCTGAATATGGCATGGCAAGAGGCGTTAGTCCGTTTGCTGTTTCCATTGCAGAAAATGGACAATTTGTCGGTCGTGAATGTTTTGACTATACTTCATCGGAATGGCGTGAGTATATTTGCAATGTTGCTTCTTATTATATGAAAAAATTTGCTATAGATGGTTTTCGTATAGATCAATGCGGTTTCTCCCCAGTCAACTGGCGACGTCCCGGATTTCCCGCTGTTGCGCCAAAGAATGCTGATGCACGGTGGTGGAATGAGGCTGTGGCTAAAAACGGCGGTCAGGTTCCTGCTGTAGAAGGTACGCGAGGCAGTTTTTCCCTCCGGGAAGGAGGACGAATTTTGACGAAAGAAATCCGTGATGTCGTGCGAAAGTATAAAAATGATGGCGCCGTACTTGCAGAAACAGAAACATTATCTAGCGTTCCTTCCAGCGATTCTATTTTTGATTTTTATATCCGGCGTGTAGGTTTGAAAATGCCAATATTCGACGGTGAGACTACAGCACTGGAATTATCCCGATATTTTGATGAGCAAAAATTCACTGATCCTCCAGGGACATTGCGAATTCGTTTTTTGGAAGTACATGACGCGCAAAGACAACGTTTTACTAATTGGTGCGGTGAAAATGCCGGACACGCGCTTCGGAGCGCAATTTTCTGGAGCAGGGGGATTCCGCAAATTCTATCCAATACTGAAACGGGAATTGGCGTCCTGCTTCGTCGGTTGAACGAAATCCGCTCCGGTCTTCCTGAATTTTGTCGCGGCAAAGCTGAATATCAGGTCGTGAAAAGCAAACCTGCAGTCTTTGCTGTTCTTCGTGAACTACCTGAAAAGTCATCTGTCGGAATTACCAGTTTCCAGCCCAAACCGGTTGAAACAACACTTGATATTCCGGTGGAACAACTTGGCTTTATGCCTGGTCGTGATGTCGTTTTGTTTAACTCCTGGACGGGTGAGAAACTCAGAGAGGGCAAACTTGAGAGTTTCAAAAAAATTAAATTGAAACTACCAGCTTATGGGAACGCTGTGCTGACCTGGCGTAAGGCTGGTATTGCCAATCCTGTCCTCCCCCCTGAACAACTTGACTATTCTGTTTCAGCAATAACTGATTTATCCTTGAAAGATAATTCTGACGAAATCCGAGTTGAAGGAGCAAGGCCACTTGTTATTGATAAAAGAACCGGGTTGATTAAGCGTTTTGGTACTTGGCTTGATGGATCGACGATTCTTTCAGATCATGTGCTGGCAAATACCCCTGCGGAGATTTCTGCAAAAATAGAAGAGGGTAAAGCCATAATAACCGCGAAACTGGCTATGGGCGCAAGTATTTGCTATCGCCTGAATGGCGATGAGTTGGAAATTGAAGCAACGCTGAATAAATTTTCTCCGTCGGAACGCAACGCTTTTGTTTTGGCTGCTACAAATTCCAGACGTTGGCAGGTAAACAGCATCGAGGGGAAGTTAGATGATTTCATTGACAAGAATTTGATTGATCCGAATTTCAGGGCCTTCCTTCCTCAAGCGTCGGCGACATATCGTCCAGCCTGGTCGGCGATACTTTGGCATTCAGAAATGAAACCACTAGATCCCTCATCACCTAAGATAAAAGCATTCGGTAACGATGGCAAAGGGTTTGAGATTGTACTTGATGCTCCATTATCTACAAGTTATGATGATGCAATGCTCATGAACAAACTTCCCGGCCATTCAGGACTTCATGCTGCATTCTTCTGGGTGCAACCTGGGCCTTTGAGTCTTGCTAAGGATAAAGAAACTCGTTCTTTCAAGATTATGATTCGTCCGGCGAGGCAAGATTTTCCAACACAGTCATTTACTGTTGCTGGTGTGAAAATCGCTCATGAAAGTCTTTTTTGGCGTTTTGATAATACTAAATATAAGCTGCGTTTGACGCGTAATGGCGGAACAATAAATACCATGACAGACAAAAGCGGAACGGAGATAATTTCCAATCAAGATATGATCGCAGGTAAAACTACAGGCAAGCCTACAGCGAGAGCGTCCCTTGATTTAGAGACCGGAGTTCGCTGCTATACAGAAGACCAAAAGTTGAAATTCCGTTTTATCTCAGCCTTGCGAAATTCAGGGAACCACGGAATCATCAATCCTTTAATATGGAATATTATTGACTATTCTATGGATAGTTCTGATACGCTGCAGCAGCAATGGTATGTTTATGCCGATTCACTCCCTTCTTACCTGCATTATTATGAAAAAGACTTTTTTAAACCACGTCATATTTCATACATTGCGCAATCTGCTGGAAAGAATATTGAAATTCCCGTTTGCAAAACGTTAGATAAATTTCAGAGTCGCACATATTATGGTTTTGGCGCAGACATTTCTACAAACAAAGGATTTAAAGAGATAGCCCCGGCGAACTTCACTTCAGGAAAATTGGACTGGAACCGTTTTTTTCAAATATATTCACTCGCTGATAAAAAGCAACTACCACTTATGATCGCCTCATGCTTTCCCGGTAATAGTATTGTCGGTTGGATTCAGGATACCAATGCCAGATTTGTTCAGGGATATCGAGCGCCTGCGGCTATAGAAATCAGAAGGCCTGGTTGGGCTAATGTCGGGCCTCTTCTTGATCTTTCTCCGGGTAAGTACAAGATGAACACCTGGATTAAAGGTAAGGATATTATATGCAAAGGTGTTGGACGGGCTTGGATTGAAATGCGTTTGATCTGGACGGAAAACGATAAGCAAATACGTCGGGTAAAACGATTTGATCTTCCGCAGGGAAGTTTTGACTGGCAGCAACTTAGCACAGTGTTTGACATTCCAGAAAATATTTCATTACCAGTGAAGGTCGTTTTAGCTCCAGTGCTGGATGGGGATGGTAGCGGAACAATATTGGCCGATTTACCTGAATTGTTTTCTGCTGAATGATAATTGGCAATTCTTAAATTATATATTTTTCAATTTTATGAAGGCCGCGATAATCTTTACGCACAATATCGAGTTATCGCCGCGAGCAATCTATGTATAACAAATATTATATAAACATTCTTATTT
>QKCR01000145.1 GCA_003245575.1 Alphaproteobacteria bacterium
AGTTCGAGGCCTTCGTAGCCCATTTCTGCTGCTTTTACGCACATTTCATCAAACGGGATATCCGCCCACTGTCCTGTGAATAAAGTAATCGGTCTCATATATATCCTCCGTTAATCTTTATTTCGACTTTGATTTTAGCTTCACGCGCGTATACTATATACAATGAAACGTCTTCTATCGAATTACGCGATCTCTTCTAGGCTGTTATTCAAAATCTACCCAGACGCTGCCCGCGTGATTGCTGTCGCAGCACTTATTAACAAATTTCACACCATCAATCCCCATGTCTATTGTTGGATATCCGTAGCTCGTTTCGTCCATCTTTTTGCCGTTCTGCTTATCTATAACCGCCGAACAGAACGAAGAATATATGTTGCCATACGCTTCATAGAAACCTTCCGGATGTCCAGCCGGAACTCTTGAGTAACTCCCTGCATTTTTACCCATCACACCCGTTCCTCTTGAATATATCTGCGTCGGCTGACCTTTTTTTGTGACTTTTAGATAGTTGCAGTCTTCCTGCACAAAATCAATGCTGCCAAGCTTACCAAAGATACGCACTCTTAGAGCGTTATCGTTGCCGATTGCCACTTGGCTGCACCACAGCGTACCCGTCGCACCGTTTTCATACTCGAGCAACACTTGGGAATTGTCGTCAAGCACTCTTCCCGCCACTTTTGTATCCATCTTGGCGCACAGGCGTTTCAATTTCAGACCGGTCATAAAGTTGACCATGTTTTCCGCATGGCTTCCGATATCTCCAAGACAATTTGAACGCCCTGAAAGCTTGGGGTTTGTTCTCCAAGCGCCTTGCATATTTAGCTCGTCGTCCGATTCAATCAGCCAGTCTTGAGCATATTCAGCCATTACGACACGCACTTCACCGATCTCGCCGTTAGCAATCATTTCTCTTGCCTGCTTCGCCATCACGTGACCCGTGTATGTATATGATACCGCAAATAAGCATCCGTTTTTGCGCGCAATCTCTTTTAGTTCTTTCGCTTGTTCTATTTCAAAACACAGCGGTTTTTCACAAACAACGTCAATACCTTTTTGAAGAAAAGTTTTTGCGACAGTGAAATGCAAAAAATTAGGCACGACAATTGAAACAAAATCGATACCGTCTTCTCTGGCAGCTTCCTTTTCAGCCATTTCTTGATAAGTTACATACATTCTATCTTCATCAAGTCCTAGCTCACGTCCGGTTTGAAATACTTCTTCTTCCACATCAGAAAAACTCCCTGCGACCAGCTCTGCCTTACCGTCAAGAGCAATGGCTCTACGGTGCACGTCGCCGATGAATGAACCGGGACCGCCACCCACCATTCCGTACCTAATTATTCTTTTTTCTCCGCCGCCTGCGCTACCTGATATCGCCATTTTTCTTACTCCTTACTATATTTTGGTATCATCGTCGACATGTTTTTTGATCTGCTGTACTAGACCTCAGCTCATGTTAATCCGCCGTCACGGTTTTATTCTTTTTACCCCGTTTAATATATATCAAAATACGGGGCTCACAATTGATTTTGTGATGGGATCTCTCTCAAGATCCCATCACATTTGATGTTTCGATTCACTAGAACCTGTTGAAATACCGTAATTTTCGCTAAGTATTTGAGAAGACTAATGAGTTTCGAGATATTCAGCTAATTTTGCATCAAATTCTTCGAAATTCGCTACATTCTCTTTATATGCAGCTTCATAATCTTCAAGTTTCCACTGGAACGCATCATTTGAACGACCTTCGAGATAATCCTCAACTGTCCACGGAATGGCCTTATCTAAGTTTTCCGCAGTAAGAACGAACGGCGGCTTAATCTGCAACCACTGAACGTAATCCTTGCCTTCAAAGTATCTGAGAATCTGCTGAATGGAAAGATCTGCATCCAATGACGGAGGATTCGGAACCGTAGCGGCAAGACCGCCCGATTCAATTTCCGGCCACGCATCATCTTTGCCGTTGCAGGACACAATAACCTTGCCAGTAACACCAAGCTCATCAAACACCTGTTTAACACCAAAATATGTTTCTTCATTGCAAGCAAATATTACATCAAATTCCTCGCCGGAAGCAATGAGGTCCTGAGCAATCGGAATAGCCAGTGTTCTCTGCCACTCAGAAGAAGCCGTTAATTTGGCCGGTTCCATGCCCGCTTCTTCAAGCGCCATGTTGAAGCCAACAATTTCGCCCTCAGCAGTACCCTGCCCGAGGAAACCAGGAATATTTACACACTTTGCATCCGGATAGTTTTCAGCAACCCACTTGCCTGCAAGATATCCCATCATAACAAAGTTATCACTAACCCAACCTTGGGGCTCTGTACCTTCCTTTGTTTCCGGTTTGCCAACGATGAAGAAAATCGGAACGCCCGCTTCGTTTGCCGCAGCAATAGACTCCGCAGAACCGGCTGAACCCGCCGTGATCACCGCGATCGCATCCATACCGGCAGCAATCATATCCTGAACATTTGCAAGTTCCCGCTCAGGGTTGTAGTCCGAGTTAAGTTCAGTTATTTCCCAACCAATTGATTCGCCGATGGCTTTGAAGGCATTACCGAACTGAGCATAGTAGTCATCCGGTCCGGCGTTGATAAACCCAACTTTTTTCGTTTCGGTACTCTCGGCAGGCGCTTCAGTTGCCTCTGCTGCCGGCGCTTCAGTTGCTTCTGCTGCCGGTGCCTCGCTCGTTTCTTTTGTTTCTACACTTGCCGGAGCACATGCAACGCATGCAACCAACATACCCAGCGCCAAGAGAATGACAAGTACTTTTTTCATCTTTCTACTCCTTTTTTTATTTGTAACTGGTGGTCTCGCACCAACTCCTGATGCGTATATTATTACGTAACAATGAACTGTTAAGCTGTCTTTTTAGACCTTTTAACTGTTCTTAAGCCACTGTAATAACCAATTAATACCGCAAATATAATGAGCAAACCTTTCATGATATACTGCCAATGTGGGGAAACACCAAGTATATTTAGCGCATTGGATATAATTCCAAGCAACACAACACCTATAACAGCGCCCCATATGTTGCCACTGCCACCCGCAAGAGAAGTACCGCCCACAACGACCGCCGCAATAACATCAATTTCTTCGCCTGAGCCCATTGTCGGCGCCCCTGTGCCAAGGCGTGAAAGCAATGTCATTGATGCAATGGAAATAAACAATCCATTGATACCATATATCAGCAGCTTAAAGTTTTTGACATTGATACCGACAAGGTACGCCGCATTTTCATTGCCGCCAACCGCGTAAACCCTTCTGCCAAACTTTGTGTATTTGATTGTTAACCAAACAATAACTGTGAGCATGAGAAATAACACTATAGGAACGGTAACAACAAACTGATCAATTCTAAAAACGACAGCTTTCAAAAACTCCATTTTGCCAATGATGGTAATTTCGCGGCCATTGGTAATGAGGTACGTGAAGCCACGGTAAATGCTCATAAATCCGAGAGAAACAATGAACGGCTCAAGCTTTGTACGTGAAATGATTAGCCCCATGATAAGCTGCAAACCCACACTGACAGCAACGGCAAGCAAAATC
>QKCR01000120.1 GCA_003245575.1 Alphaproteobacteria bacterium
CGGGCTTTTCCGCCGCAGCCCTGGAGAAGGTCAGAGACATGGTGCAATCCTTTGAGCAGTATGTGTCCGACCACCGCGATGAAATTACCGCCCTGCAGGTTCTGTACAGCAGACCCTACAAGAGCCGGCCGCGTTTTGCGGACATCAAGGAACTGGCCGGGCGGATCGAAAGGCCGCCGCACAATTTTCGGGTCGACAGCCTCTGGGATGCCTATGCCGCCCTGGAGCAGACAAAAGTCAAAAAAGCCAGCGCCCCGCATATCCTGACCGACCTGGTTTCCCTGGTCCGGTTTGCCATGCATCAGGAAAACGAGCTGGTGCCCTTTCCGGAAAAGGTTGCGATCAATTTCCGGGCATGGCTGGGTCAGCAAGAGCAAAGTGGTAAGAAGTTCAGCAATGAACAACGCCAATGGCTGGTAATGATTCGCGATCATATCGCTGCTAACCTCGGCATTGAAATGGATGATTTCGACTATGCGCCCTTTGCCCAGGAAGGCGGGCTGGGCCGGGTGTATCAGCTCTTTGGCGAGGAGTTGCCAATGGTTATGGAAGAGTTAAATGAGGTATTGGCGGCGTAAATGACAAATTCAAATTATAATCTAGCTGTTCCAGATAAATGGCAATTAACTAAGCTAAAGGATGTTTGCCATAAGATTACTGATGGGACTCATAAAACTCCCAAATACCAAGAGTCCGGTGTTCGTTTTATTTCTATTAAAAACATTCGCCCCTTTGTTCCCATCAATTTGGATAGTTATGTTAAATTTATATCGCAAGAAGAACATGCAGAACTTATTCAGCGTTGTCATCCTGAATATGATGATATCTTATTCCCAAGGATAGGAACCTTAGGATTTGCTAAACGAATAGATTTTAAAGAAACTGTCTCAATTTTTGTAGGTCTTGGATTATTAAAACCGAAAAAGGAGGTTATTAATCCAAAGTATCTTGAGTACTGGATGAATCATCCTTTAATCAAACGATTATCTCATGAAAAAGCAACTGGATCAGGCCGGTTAACTCTGCCACTTGCAGAAACAAGAAAATTTCCAATACCTCTTGCTCCTTTAAACCAACAAAAACGCATCGTTGCGGAAATCGAAAAACAATTCTCCCGACTTGATGAGGCGGTTGCCAACCTGAGGCGCGTTCAGGCCAACCTTAAGCGCTACAAAGCCGCCGTCCTCAAAGCCGCGGTCGAAGGCCGCCTTGTCGAAACCGAAGCGGAACGTGCCCGCCACGAAGGACGTGACTTTGAGACCAGCGAAAATCTTTTGCAACGCATCCTCGAAACACGCCGTAAACAGTGGCAAGGCATGGAAAAATATAAAGAACCTGTTCCGCCTGATACAACCGACCTGCCTGAATTGCCTGAGGGGTGGACGTGGGCAACACTTGGTGCATTTTTAGTTAATATTGAAGCTGGAAAAAGCTTCAAGTGTGAAGGGCGTCCACCCTTGGAAAACGAAGTCGGGGTTGCAAAGGTCAGCGCTGTTACATGGGGTGAATTTAATGAAACCGAAAGCAAAACATGCCTAGATGAAAAATTGATTAATGAGAAGTTATTAATTAGGTCAGGGGATTTTTTGTTTAGTCGTGCGAATACAATCGAGCTAGTTGGAGCCTGTGTTATAGTAAAAAAAGTAACAAAAGATATTATGTTAAGCGATAAAACCCTTCGTTTTCAGCTGCTGGGTGGGCTGGATAAATGGGTCATGTATAATTTAAGGAGCAAATTTGGCCGACAAGAGATAGAGCGTTTGGCTACCGGAAATCAGCAATCCATGAGAAACATCAGTCAAGATAGGATAAAAAGCATTCGCATTCCTTTGCCCCCTCCAGAAAAATGTGACAGGATAGTCGCCGAGGTCGATCGTCACCTCTCTCTTGCCCGTGAGGTTGAAACCCAAGTTGAGGCCAACCTCAAACGTGCCGAAGGCTTGCGCCAGTCGATCCTTCGGCAGGCCTTTTCGGGCAGACTTCTTAGCGATCATATTGAGCAGAGAGAAACGGCATGAACGAAGCAAAATTAGTGGATCTTCTCGGCCTCGGCGAGGGCCTTGACGTGGAGTTCAACTCCGCTGAAGGCGGCACCCCTATTTTTGGTTGCTCGCTGGTTTTATTTGCTCAAACCCGACTGCCAAAACAAAGCTCCGAACATTATACGCCCGACTGCGAACATTACGTCGATAAGTCCGAACATTACGAAAAACTTCTGAACGTAAAAGTACAATCTGTTCGTACAAAAGCACAAGCCGACAGGCAAATATTCCGCAACACTTTTCCCTGTTGTGTAAGGAGGGATTCCTGCTGCTCCGAACATTAGCCGATTTGAAACAGCGTGATTCCGACAGTATTCGCAATTATTACCTGCGACCAATGCTGAAGGAGGGGTTTTTGTCGTTACATTTTCCGGACTCCCCAATCACCCGCAGCAGGATATAGAACAGTGAAAACGATTTAACAAAACGAGAAAATTATGGAACCCTATGTCCCGGATAAATTACCTCTTTCCTGCTTGGACCATGGTCGTCTTGTCGGCCTGGTTGGTAAGGCTAATGCTGATTTGGCCCGCTATGACGGTCTGCTGGAAGGCATCGTTAATCCAGCCATTATGCTATCACCTTTGACGACGCAAGAAGCTGTCCTGTCGTCAAAAATTGAAGGTACCCAAGCCACTTTGGATGAGGTTTTGGAACATGAAGCCGGACAGGAATATGATGAAAATAAGAATCAAGATATAAAAGAAATCATCAACTATCGCCAAGCACTTTCATTTGCAAAAGAGCAACTTGCAGACAGAGCTATAACTTTGAATTTCATCAAGCAAATGCATCTTATTTTGCTTGATAGCGTTCGCGGGCAATACAAAGAGCCGGGACAGTTTCGGAAAGACCAGAATTGGATCGGACCTCCAGGTTGTACCATCGAGGAGGCGACGTATGTTCCTCCCAATCCTTTGCAACTTCTTGATCACATGGAAGCGTGGGAAAGATATCTTAATTGGCAGGAAATTGATCCTCTCATTCAAACGGCGATTGTGCATGCCCAGTTTGAAATTATTCATCCTTTTAAAGATGGTAATGGTCGTATCGGGCGGTTATTGATTCCTCTGTTTCTTTACTCACAAAATTTGTTGTCAAGCCCTATGTTCTACTTGAGCGCCTATCTTGAGGCGCACCGCGAAGAATATTACAGCAGGCTTCAGGCCATCACTCGGAACAAAGATTGGGAAGATTGGATTGTTTTTTTTCTGAAAGGGATATCTGCTCAAGCTAAGGATAATGCGAAAAAGGTGAGAGCGGCCATGACCCTTTACGAAGACATGAAAATTAGAATCCGTGATATCACTCATTCACAATATTCTATTCAGGTTTTAGATGCTATTTTTGATCGTCCTATATTTCAAACGAGCGATTTTGTAAGACGAACTGGAATCACCAAACAAACTGCGATGCCTATGCTCCGCCTTTTGCGAGACGCTGGAATTTTATCAACGATAAGAGAGGCCAGTGGAAGAAGGGCTGCGACCCTGGCTTTCCCAAACTTGCTTA
>QKCR01000147.1 GCA_003245575.1 Alphaproteobacteria bacterium
GAATGAATATAGTGTTCTTGAACGATTTCCCACTTTCTATCTGTCCACACCAGCCAACCCCATCCATGTGCATATCTGATTTCGGAGCCATACGCCGCGCTGAAAGCGCGGCAGGCTCCAAGCGGTGATAAATCCCATCCACCTGTTGGAGTTTTCGGAAGGTCTAATTCCACCGATGCAGATACAACAATCGGGCATTTGTTATCTTCATCATCATCTTCTTCTTCAATAACCTGGTTTGCTTTTTGAAGTTCCCGGACGGCGGCAATCGATTCCTCCCGTTCTTGAATTTTCTTTTCGGCAACATCTTCACGTGCGTCTTCATATTCTTCAGACAGACCGAGTGCTGAAACTATCGAATCAAATCCGCAACCTGCAAAACAATTAAGCAAACATTTGCCATCTTCATGGACAGTAATTGACAAACTGGGGGTGTGGTCACGGTGGGCGGGACACTGCGCCATATACTGACCATGTCCCACTTGTTCGATGCGTTTACCAAGTTTACGGAGGGCATACTCAACTGAATCCCATTTCAGGCGGGGAAGGTCAACAGGGTCAAGGTCTGAAGTGTTTGAATATTTCTTGTCAGAATCTGAAAAAACAATATCAACGGCTTTAGAAATACAGTTATCAAGTTCTACACGTAAACTAAGTTCATCGCATTTGTGAAGACGTTGAAAAACTTCTGATGGGTCTTTATATGGTTTTCTTGAGATTGCTTTAATTGAACCTGTATATCCAACAGCTTCCAGTCGGGATTTTACAGCGGCGGGAAACTTGGAACCAGCTTCATCATTTTCCTGCCATATGTAGACCTGCCTGAAATCTTGAACATGCTCCAGATTCAAACAGGCAACAGTTGAAGCTCCCGGAATTCCAATGCAACAATAACCTGTTTTCCAGATAGACCAGCAATCCGATTCCCCTTCAACAATAATCAGGTAATCGGCGGCTCTGGGGAGTTCCTGCTTTTGTTCTGCATGTTTCCAGATTCCATAAGGGATTGAAGAATCACCTTTGCGCCATCTGAATCGGTCTCCCGACATAGCAACTCTGTATCTGGTTGAAAGGATGGTTTTGCCATCTTCGGCATAATAAGGAATGGATACGGTGGGTTTGTTTTGGTAGGTAGTATCTGTGAGTCCTAAACTTTCCAGATATCCAACTGACATGTTTTTACTGGATGATATTTCAGCGATAGAACAACCTCTTCCAGTAATAGCTTGCTCTTGTATTTCGATTTCAACAACTTTTTTCTTTCTCTCTTCTGTTTCTAATAACATGGTCTCTTCTCCTAAATCTGAAAACTAAATCCAAAATACACATCTCAAATCCTCCTAATCCTTAATTTTGCCTTGATAATTACGCCTTGGGGTTTGATTCGGCTCACATGAGCCGAACAAACATGAATCTAATTCGATTCAGTCAAATACTCACTAGCTGCACGACAAGCGACTTCCTTGGAACAATAAACACCTCTGATTGATTTCTTCCTGTTGGAATCATACCAGCAGAAATTCCACCCATTTTCTGGATGAGAACAACAATCTGGATAAATCATCACCTTATTTTCACCGATGAACGTCTTATAGGTGTTTCTGTCTGTTCTTGTCCATCCTCTTCCTGTTGCATCAATCAGGTCGAATTTGATATTTCTGACTTCTGTTTCTTCAATTCCATTCACCATTTTCTCCCTTCTAATTAAAACAATTCCTTTTCTGTCTTTCCCAACAAAGAACAGAACTTTTCTTTCATTTTTGCACTAATCTTTTCACGACCATTAACAAGAGCCGATAGCCTTGTCAGTGCTATTCCTAGTACTTTTGCGATATCTTTTCTTGTTCGCAGTGTAGAATCAAGAGCCTCAGAAAGCTTTATATTTGGCATCAATCCTATTTTCACGATACATTTCCTCCCTATGTTGGGTTTCGACGGAGCTTATATTTTGTAGTGGGGGATTAAATGCAGAATGAAGAAAATCAAATTGCAGATAAAACAATCCTGACACTTCATAATTATACATTATACATTTGGTAATGACGGATATTTCTTAAAAAAATGATATTATTTGTAAAAATATTTGTCATTTAATTGTGAGGGATGAATGTAGAGTAAAGGGAAAATGGAATAATTCATTAAATTTTGGTTTTAATAATGATTGAGATGGTGAGGAGGAAGAGCAAAGAGGGAAAATTATAAAACAGGGAGCCGATAAATTGGTCAGTCTGGTCTAGTGCCTGTATATATTGTATAGTGATTCAAGCCCCGACCCCATGAAAAGGGGCGGGGGTTTCTTTGACAAAAGGTCTCTGGAGGAATCTAGCTGAAAACAGCCTTCATAAATGCCCTAGATTGCATTCTTTTCTGTCTGGGAATATCATGATACTGCCATGAAAAGGAGTGCAGTAGAGGGGCTTAAAAATTAGCTTCTTATTTCTATTGTTTTTTTTGGCTATGTTTTGTATGATCAATGCGTACTTCTATGCTGTGCGACGGGAATGTGATCTCATTCACTGTTTTCTTTGAGGCTTAGCGTTGATAAGGAGGAATTGGATGGAATTGGTAATCATTCAGGAGACTAGAGTCGATGGATATTGGTATACTCTAGCGGAAAATAGCATCGAACTCCTCATGAAGAATAAACATACTAGCATTGCTAAAGGTGTATTTGTCGGATTTGATACAGAATGCGACTGGTCGACATACATGGGGACTGACATTCGTCTACGGCAAATTCCCGCCATTCTTGCTGGTGTTGGAGAACACACCTTGAACGATATTAGTGTTACGACAATTACCTATAAGGATAGTAACGGTGGTGTTCTCAAAAAGGTATCGCTGAATATTAGGGCATTATGACACCCTAATGAAAACGACTGGAATCGAGAGCCTTAAAATGGGTTTTGATCAAAAATCACATGTAAGGCTTATTCCCCTTGTTTTTGAGGGATTCACATATAGCGTTTTTAAGAATGTTGTCTCAATCGACGCGTGTCGCATCAAACGTTGCGCATCCTGCGGCATGACGCCTGAACGGGCAAGATTCGTACAGAAGGTATGGCGCAGTGCATGGAAATCAGCAACTCCGTCTTCCGCTTCATACACGACTCCGGCTGCAGTCAGATCCTGCCGCAGCATCTCTGCCGCCTTGTTCTTCCAGCCACGGGGGAAAGCATACGCAGTAGGAATAGCCGGAGTTTCTAAGAAATACTCATGCAACACGCGCGCAAGGTCATCTTTCAACGGGAGCACATCGCCTTTTTTTGATTTTGCATCTTTGGCAAGAATGGTGACTGTCGCGGTATTCTCTTTAAGCTTGAACGAGAATCGGGGGAGAGTATAAATCTCCTTTGAGCGCAGCCCGGTATACAATGCCAGCATGTATATCAGCACACGCTCTCTTCCAGTACAACCGTGATGGGGTGATGCTCCCTCCGTTGCCGAAAGCAACGATACGGTTTCACCCATGGTCAATACCCGCCGTGACCGCGTTTTCTCCAAAGCTTTAATCGGCGAGATATGCGCAAGAGCAGAAACGGAGATCCTCCCCGTCTTAAGCATCCACGAATCAAACGTCTTTATACTGGTCAACCAGTGATTTCCTGTCTGCGGACTCTTCATCGTCTTGGTAATGAATTGCAGGATCTTCTCGCCGTTCATTTCGCTGGGAAAAATGAAACCGCATCCATCGATGATCTTCGCAATGTGCTGAACCGCTTGTTGAACATGCCCCTTGTTCTTTCCGATGGACTGCATATAGCTCATCCATTCATACAGATGTCCAGCCGTCACAACGTAGGTTACATAACTTGAGCGAGGCTTACGCTTCTTGGTCGCACGCATCAGCGGTTCAAAACCACTTACGGTCTGCTCATCAAGAATCCGCCATTTCATCAGTACCTTTCTGAATGCGGCGGGACGTGACTCAATAAAACGCCTCAACTCAGCCGTTAATGGCTGATTACCAGCGCGCAGATTAACGATTGCGGAAAGATTCTTCCCAATATACCCGGAAGTCGATTTATCCGATGTTCCTTCAATTTTGCGCTGTATATCAAAATGATCCCTAAAGTGTATATAGTACGCTTTCGACTCAACCTTTTGGCCTGCTGCGTTGGTATACCGTTTCTTCCGAACGCTATACTCTTTTCGAGGTCTAGACATTAAGCTCCCCCTTGATCGCTTCCCACTTTTCACGTACTGGCTGACCCGCTTTAATCCATGCAATGATCTCAGACTTTGACCATAAAAGCTTGCTCCGTCTTTCGCCGACAATCTGTGGTATCTCCCCACGATTTTCCCTATTTCTGACCGTACTAACGCTCAGGTTTAAGCGCTTAGCAAGCTGCTTAATATTTAAAGTAGCGATAGTTTGATTTGACCGTCTTTTCTTCCGTTTACGTCGGAGGCTATTCATATATGTTTCAATAGCAGCAATAACCTCAGGAACATAATTTATCATTTTTCTAAATTTTCTAAAAAACTGATTATACGATGTTTCTGCTTTAGGAATCTCGTTCCTAAATATACTCCCATCGAGATAATAGTCGCTTGCAATTCGTGCGCAGCATTCAGCTTGAGATGTAGTTTCCGGAATATCTGATACACGAAATTTATTGGCAGGATCAAGATTGTTATTTAGCACCCGGTCTTTCATCTCCTTATATTGGATCTTTAAATCTTTTTTGAAAGCGTTCAGGATTTTAATCTCATTTCTGCATTCTTCAATAAGCTCATGTTCATTCGTTGACATTTCAATCTCCTTTATTTAAATTCAAATGATAATTATCATATATCGGAAATAACAGAATTCTAGAACTTTTTACAGCGCGCAATAATACGCATAACCAATTGTATAGAAAACTGTTATGTCACCAAGCGACTCAGTTTTTTTTAAAATTTAATTCACCCAATATTTTTTTGATTCAAATCCAAGTATAACTATTTTGTTTGATTAATATCCCAGTATAACTATTCTAATAAATCACTATATTTTTTATCGTTTTTCAATATACACAAACCATTATTTGATAAAATGTTAAGGCATCTTATATCTATCGATAGTTATACTATTTATTTCGGTACATTTAGCATTAATTTGCATCTATATAATCACAATACTTATTGTAAACCTTATCAAATCTTGCCAAATCTTAACAACACAACCAACGATCTATTGCTCTTTCTAAATCCATCAATTAATTGACTTACTCAGACACCATTTCCTGTTATCCATAATGATCTTTTTTACCGCTATGCTACAGTCAATCCCTACGCCTAAAGTCCAGAAAACGAAAGAAGCTTTATATCTTGCTCATAGCCTTATGGCAAACACCTCTTTATAGAGGCGTTACGAAAGCCCATCGTTGGATATAAAATATTGTGTATGAAATCAAAACGCTCCGGCCATGCACTTGGCTGCAAATACGGAATAAAAACACAAATCATTCGCTAGCCACCGTCTTTTGACGGATCGTAACGTTCCCACACCGATATACAGATTGAGATGAAAGCGTTGCGTAGCGGCGAAGGGAAGTGGCAAATTCGCACAATAGAACGGATGTCAAGGCAACCATATGCACAAGTACAGAAGCATTCACTTAAAAAGAACGCTCCTCCAATAGATCCGATTGAAACCTCAAATAGAAGTATTTGACTTTAGATTAATGTACGATATTCTATTGCTAGGAGGATGTCGTATGGTTCGTGGTGGAAAGCGTGTTGGTGCGGGACGGCCGAAGGGGACGGGCAAGTTCGGAGAACCAACGCGGGCGATCCGGGTGCCGGAGCGGTTGGTTGACCAGATTCTTTCGCTGATCCAAAGCGAGGGGATGAGCCTACCGTTATACGAGTCCAAGGTCGCGGCGGGGTTTCCGTCTCCGGCTGACGACTATCTTGAAGATTCGTTGGACTTGAACGCCTACCTGATCGATAACCCTCCGGCCACGTTTCTAGTCCGTGCTTCCGGCGACAGCATGATTAACGCAGGAATTTTTCAAGACGATATTCTGATTGTTGACCGCAGCAAAGAACCAAAATCGGGCGATATCATTATCGCGGTCGTTGGTGGCGAACTCACGGTTAAACGCTTGTACATCAAAGGGAAACGTACCGAGCTGCACGCCGAGAACCCCGCGTACAAACCGATCAAGATCACGGGCGACATGACGCTGGACACATGGGGCGTCGTAAAACATGTGATCCATTCTGTATAATTGACGTTTATACGATCAGATCCGCGCGACGGTTGGGTGTCGTTTGTATACGGCGTTTTTGAAAATGACTTTTTGCAGGCACGGCAGATAAAGGGCTTCATCATGTTTCGATGGATTCTTCGCAGAAGCTACACGCTGTTTTTGCTATATGTGATCCTCTTCTTCAGCTTTGTGATTCTTGCATGGACAACCAGAAAGGTTGCGCCGCGATACTTTGGTTATCTGCACGGAACAGTGTATTCCATTCGCACTGGCGCAATGGAAGCCGAATTGATGCTGTGTAATCCCTCATGGGGACGCCGGGCATTAGGGGACAAGGTCAATAATCTGAAACGGATGATATTTCGCAACTCCGACAGCTCTGGACAATATCCTCTAGCAAGTCGAGTTGTTGAGACGGTTGTCCATTTCGGCGACATTCCCGAAGCATATTCCTACTACAGCCGAACAGGAAAAACGCAAATAAACATTTCGATGGTTAACGGTTATACCATGCGCTCAACAGAATTGTTGGGAAACCTATCTGGACTATCTAACCTTTCAGTATTAAAAGGCCACAAGATCGATTACTTGTCTGTTGAGAGCCCAGCAGATCTGCGTGACCTGTCTTTTCTTGACGGAATGAACCTTAGCCACTTGCGAATAAATCGCAATAAGCACGAACTCGACATTTCGGCTCTCAAAGGAATGCAACTTGAGTGGCTCGATCTCGATGGGATTCGGATCAAAGACTGGACCGCATTAAAAGGAATGCCGCTGTATAGTCTGGAGCTAAGAAACACCAATCTCCAGTCGCTTGATATCTTGCAAGGAATGCCATTGAATACTCTTAATATAATTGGCGGCGAGATTGATGACATTTCAGGCTTGAGGGGAGCGCCATTATATCGGGTGCGACTTAACGAATTGAAGATTAAAGATATTTCAGCCTTGGCAGGATCACAATTGAGCTGTCTTGATTTGTCCCATACCGAGGTGAGTGATATTACGCCACTGGCTGGGGGGCGACTAGAATCCCTCAACTTATCCTACACCAAGGTCAGTAATATTTCAGAGCTGTTCGGATATCCCGGCAATCAATTGCAATATCTGTGTTTGTCGCATACAAAAGTTCACGATATCAGAATCATGCAAGACAGCAACCTGAAGTCTATTGATTTGAGTTATACGGATGTTTCCGATGTTTCCGCATTGCGAGGATTAAAATTATCCGAACTATACTTATCGCATACAAAGGTGCAAGATATTTACCCGCTCCAGGGGATGCCATTAAGAAACCTGGACCTGAGTAACACTGATGTCGTTAATTTGTATCCGCTTGGAAATCAAGATCGTATATTTATCAATTTGGCAAATACAAAAGTAGCAGACCTCTCTTTCCTTGGAAATATTAATCTCGATGCTTGCGAGCATTCGAATACACCAGAAGAGCACGCCGATTACTGGTATATCTATATTGACATTACAGGCACTCCGGCAGCAAAAAATCTGGGATGCACAATTGTCAAAAAAAAGAGTAAATACGGACGCTAGGGAGATAAACTGTGGGCAGACATCCGATTTTGAAACAGATCATTATCATTCAATCGATCCTGATCCTGTTGATCATCCTGTATGAGTCCTTGGCCGATCAGCCGATGCCGTACCGGATCACCGTCATGACAACGCCTGAAGTATTGCAACAACAACTTGACGACGGTTTCGACGTTTATACCCCTGACGCCAGTTGGATGACGCCGTTGCATCGCGCTGCGAAGTACAATACCAATCCTGAAATTGCCAAGATGCTGATTGAAGCCGGAGCGGATATCAATGCAAAGGATAGCTGGAACCGAACACCGCTGCACTTTGCAACTGAAGCCCGCAACAAAAAAGTTGCTGACTTTCTCGTTTCTAGCGGAGCGGATACTACGGTATTGGATCATCGAGGAAACCTCCCGCTTGATGACCCGTTACGGCTACGATAGCGATACGCGGTAGTCAATAGAAAGTGTTTTAGGGGATGAGCATGTACGGACTTGTCGATTGCAACAGCTTTTACGCATCCTGCGAGAAGGTCTTCCGGCCTGAGCTTGCAAACAGTCCTGTCGTCGTTCTCTCAAACAATGACGGCTGTGTTATTGCGCGATCTCCTGAAGCGAAAGCCCTCGGCATCGTGATGGGTACGCCGTACTTCAAGGTCAAATCGTTGTGCGAAGCCAAAGACGTGAGCGTCTTCTCCTCCAATTACGCGCTGTATGGCGACATGAGCCGCCGTGTCATGCAGGCGCTTACGAATTGGTGCCCATCAATTGAAGTCTACTCGATTGACGAAGCGTTTCTGGATCTGACTGGCGTGCCGAAAGCCGATACGTTTTCATTTGGACAGAATCTGATCCAGACGATCCGGCAGTGGACAGGCATTCCCGTCTCCATCGGAATCGCACCGACCAAGACGCTGGCCAAGGTCGCTAACCGTATGGCGAAGAAAACCGGAATTGGTGTGCATCACTTGCTCACGCAGCAGAGCCAAGACGAGTGCCTTGCGAGTTTGTCACCAGAAGACCTATGGGGAGTTTCCGGAGCATGGGGTAAGCGGCTGCAGCGTTTGGGCATCACCACCGCACGACAACTTCGTGACGCCGATACCGATCTGATTCGTAAATCCTTCTCCATCGTTTTGCAGAGACTCGTGCTGGAACTGCGCGGAGAGGTTTGCCTTGAATTTGATGAAGTTCCTCAGCCGAAGAAAAACATTACCTGCTCCCGTTCCTTTGGCGATAAGGTCGCGGCGTTGTCTGATCTGGAAGAGGCTGTCGCCATGTTCACCGCACGGGCTGGCGAGAAATTAAGACGGCAAAAAAACGTCGCAAGCGGTATTTATATTTATCTTCGCACAGATAAATTCCGCGCCAGTGATCCGCAATATCAGAATGCATGGGCAGGATCGTTTGAACTTCCGACAAGTGACTCCGGCGAAATGATTCACCTTGCCCTTTCCGGCTTGCGAAAAATTTACCGTAAAGGTTACCTATACAAAAAAGCTGGCATAATTTTGCTTGATCTGAAAAGTAAGACCGCTACCCAAAATCAAGGAAATCTTTTCGAGCTGAAAAAAGGCCATAAGAAATCCGACGCATTAATGAACGTACTCGATCACCTTAATCGGATGATGGGACGCGATACCGTCGTATTCGGTTCACAGGGAATTGAACATGCTTGGAAACTACGCGCCGAATTCCTGAGTCCACGATATACTACCCGTTGGGATGATTTACCAAACGTTGGGTAAATCAAGAATTCTTAATCCATATGAATACCAAACTGGAAATTTCATAGGCGATTCCGAAGAAACTGAAATAATGCTCCTAGAGCATCGCTTTGCACTCTCCCCACATCCTTCCACATTCTCATCGAAAATCGTTGCGTAGCGCCAAAGGAAACCATGTTAACGGTGACGGTACGAGGTAAAACGATTGTGGATAGGATAAGATTAACAGAAAACAGACTTTTTTCCTTGGATAGAGATAGCAGGTTTTCAAGCTCCCATTGGATTACGCGCGAGAAGCCCAAAATTCCTCGATTTATAGGATCCTATAAAGAGTTCTATAGGCTTAACCCTTTCCCACAGAATACCGCTAGTGACTTTTTCGCGGATCTCCTTTAGTTGTCGGCAGTTATGACGATTTTAAAATGGTTTCCATAAAAAAAACCGGAAATTTCGTATCGAATCAAAAAAATGGTAAATCTTAACTTTTCTTATTCCCTTACCACACTCTCTCGTATAGGCTTATCGATACCGCGAGGAACAATTTCGCGGTGACATCTTGGTTTTGCTCGGGTGACTCAAAACGAATCGCCAAATTCATTATCAACCGTCACACGAGCGTAATGACATGCCCCGCGTTATGTGGGAGCATGCTTTGCGCTTGTCTGGTTGGTGGGTTTTGGCGAACCTGTTTTGAGGACTTGCGTAGGCGTGCTCCCTTTTTTCATGCCTTCCTTCAATCACCCGTTTCGTTGGTCATATTCAAGTCGCTTCGTCGCGGCGAGAACGGCAGTGTTCCAAAGGAAGGGGTAAACATGTCTACAAAAACAACCGTGCAGTGCAGAAAATGCGGGAAAACCGGGACAGTAGGATGGGAAGTCAATCTGGCAACGGCGGTCTGTCCAAAATGCAAATCCAAGGGATCATTCCAACCCGTTGTCATTGTGGAAAAGGTCGTTACCAATACGGACAAAGAAATGACCACGTGTCCGATGTGCAACGAAGAGATTCGGATCGGCGCCAAGAAATGCAAACACTGCGGTGAAATGATCGGAGAGAAAAAAGAGACGCCACCCGCGCCCCAACCATCTCAGGCCGCAAAACCGGTTAAGGATCCAATCCAAACGCCTCCTCCTGAAGCTCCCCAACCAGAACAGAAAGATGGGCCATTTGGAACCGCCGTGAAATGGGGATGCGGGATTGTATTCGGTATCGCTCTGGCAAACGTTCTGTTGTGCATGTTGTTTTATGGAGGCTGCGCCGGTTGTGTTGCACTCGCTTCAAAGAATGATTTGGGCTCCACATTCAAATCGACCGAAAAGATACACACCTATGATGAATATGTGACTATTGGCGATGCGCAGGTTAAGATTGCTTCCTGCATTTCCGGAAAGGTTTGGATTAACGGATTTGGTTCAAAAGACGAGCAAAGCAACCAGCTAAAAATAAAGATCTGCATTATAAATCCATCAAAAAGCAAGACCGTGAAATACAGCGGTTGGGGAACCTCGTGGAGTTCGGATAAATTGGCAACACTTACTGATGATTCCGGCAAAACGTATAAACTGTGGAGCGGATCGCTTTTCAGTTCGATTGATGGACAAATCACATCAATCGTTCTTTATCCCAACGAATATGTAAATGATATTTTTGTGTTCGAGAAACCATACGGACAATTGAAATACCTGGATCTGGAATTGCCAGCCGATAACGTAGGCTCAACTGGCAGTAGTGTGAAAATCAGAATTCCCGCTGACAAGATCATACGTATCGACTAGTTCAGTACGGGCTATTGAAGAACTTATCCGGTTTTTATAATGATGGAAATCCCGGACTACTATCCCAGCACCACAAAAAAAATGCGCCACCATTATGAATGAAACTTCCAGCGCATTATTGCAGGAGTAAATAATGACTATAAAATATCCAAGACTGTTTATCGTGTTTTGTTTATTACTGACCAGTTTCAAATCCTATGGAGCAGAATATATTCTGGTATTGGAAAATAAAACCGGGATTTTCAACGTAGTGAAGTTTGAAGATGACGGACTTTCCTACGAAGATAAAGACTGTTCAACGATAAAACACCATGTTCCCAAAAACGAAGTGAAGGGACTACTCTGTATTGATCGCGAAGAGTGTGCCCAAGACATCGAGAAAAACAAAGACCGTGCAAACCATATTTTGAAAATCCTGACAAACCAAAAGCTGATAGAGGAAGTCCGTAAAACCATCGCGTTTCTGAATGAGGCCGAAATCCAAACCCAAAACGGGATGACCTACTATAATGGCAAGTGGCATACCCAAGAGGAGTTTTCACGGATCAAGCGGAAAGAATCGGCAACAGAACATAAAATGGCAGTTGACGATATCCTCCGTAAATCATTTTACAGGTTTGACCGGGAATGGATAAAACTTCCGGCGATGGACTTGTCCAAACCATCAAGTCAAACCGAATCATTTGAAGAATTTCACCGGGACTTTAAGGCTGGGATCGAAGAAAATAGAAGACGGAAAAGAGACTGGGAACAAAACAAGGAATTACATGAGAGCAGAATTGATTCCTATGAAATCGGTAGCTTTGGTCGTATGACGGTTGATGTGATTCAAATCATTGATCTGGATGATATGATTGTTGATGTTGAATATATCAAGAATAATGGCTATGTTCACGAGCAGCTTTGGATACATGGATACAGTACGGAAACCTTATCCGAAAACAGTCGTGTTACTTTTGAAAAAGCCGCGATCATCGGAACCAAAACCTACGAGACGAAACGGGAGAAAATGAAAACGGTTTTATTGGTGGTTCCCGCCGATCAAGTGCAAAACGGTTTGTCTGACATCGACATTATTGAACTTCGTGAATATCTCGTTTCATTAGAGGAAGAAAGAAAAGAACTCAAACGAAAATGCGCGGAACTCGCTAACGAGCAAGAAAGGGAAAGATTTGCGAAATACAAAATTGGCGATACTGTCCGGGTGGGGTACTTCTCCTATGTGGTAGAGGGAGCAAAATGGCTAGACCATATTTCATCCAATCCATATCAGGACAAGAAACCAAATGCCCACTGGATGGGATTGTTCATAATGGTTCGCAATGATGACCGCGAATCCCGTACGATTCAACCGTTCCAATTGGTAGACCGCCAAGGCCGCGTATACGACAGTTCACCGGTATGCTTGGATGAAGATACATTTGGCGCACTGGATCGCCTGAATCCCGACGTCACCCAAAAAGGTTACGTCCTGTTTGACGTTCCGGATGATCGCATCTACCGGCTCAAGGTGTCAGGCGGGTTCGCCACAGGTATTGAGGATTACATTGCACTGGTCAAAAGTGAATAGCAAATTCCTGTTCTACCGGGCAGATCCCTCGGTGCAATATCCCAGTAACCCGGAAAACATGTGCTAGTACACCGATTCGTGACGGATTCCCCCAACCCCACACCGATCTACAGGTCAGGGTAAAAGAATTGCGTAGCGGCACAGGAAAGTGGCAGGATCTCGGTGCGGGGAGATGTCAGGGGACGATCTACCGGTACGATCCCACAAAACAGACGTAAAAAGCCCGGAACAAGAAAACTGCCCGAATCCGGTTGCGGGATGCGGGCAGAGAGATTAATTCAGGTGCCTGTCAGTCCGGGCAGGCGTCAGTCGCGCGTGCAGGGCACCCGAGCGGCCGTGGTGTGAATCCTGCTGCGGTTCCCGCCTGCGGCGCAATGCCGCTCAAGGCTCGGTTTGTTTTCAAAATGCTGTCCTTCT
>QKCR01000112.1 GCA_003245575.1 Alphaproteobacteria bacterium
CACTCCGTTCGGGTTGTCTTTAAACCATTGTGCCAGATGTTCCGGTTGGAGTTGTTTGACAGGACGATCAAGGCGCGCCAAAAATCCGAATTCACCGTGATAGTTGCGGGTGAACCCAAGTGGACGGAGTTCTTCTCCTGCCGCACGGGAGGCTGCATCAATTTTCATGATCTGTTCAGCCAAAGGTTCGAGGTTATAATTGGCAAAGAAGCTGTCTTTGGAGGCTATTTGGAAGCCCGACATCATCAGGCCCATCGAGACAGCAATTGCCGCGATGTTTTTCAATTTATCACGGCGTGCGGCGATGGTCAGTCCGGTAATCGTTACGGCAATCAGGATTGCCGGTAGGATCGACATTTTCGCGAAGCTTTCTTCGATATGTTTATCCCCTTCAACAAGTGCGCCGATCTGGTTGGCGAACAGGTTCATGATGATGGGGAGCGCCGAGAATGCCAAAGCTGTCAGCAAGACGGGTAGGCTGTCGCGTTTTCTGAAATTGTCGGATGCGTTCAGGAATGCGCCTGTAAAGAACAGAGATAGGGCCGGTAAAATAGGGATGAGGTAATGGACCTGTTTTCCCGAGATCAGGCAGAAGGATACAAAAACCGGGACGGCCCAGCAAAACAGAAATCTACGGGTGGCTCGTATGGACGGCGTTGCATCTTTGATAAATTTCTTTGCGCCTGACCATAGGGCCGGTGAGGCCAGCCAAGGCAAAGTGAAAAGCGGAACGAATGTTAAGTACCAATAGACAGGGCGTTGGTGGTCGAACGCTTTGACCATGCGGCCTGCGGTTTGACCCCAGAAGATCTTGTCTGCGAATTCTTTTCCGCCTTCGATGGCTGCGGGAATTGCCCAAGAGAGCGCGATGACAGCTCCCAGAAGAACAGTTCCCAAAAGCGGCAAGATTGTCTTCTTGAGCGGGGTTTCAGGAGCGTTTAGCCAGAGTTTTGCCAGAAGAAGTGCTGTTCCGATATGCAGCAGAATTACAGGGCCTTTGGTCAGGACACCAAAGCCGATGCAAAGGGCGAGAATGAGTAAGTGTTTTTTGCTGCGTGTGGTCATGTAATCCCAGACCGCAGTTAGCCCCAGAACAGCAAAGACACCCAACAGCAGGTCAAACATGATGAGGTTTGCGTAAATCACGAACGGGAGGCTTCCAGCCAGAAGGGCTGTTGCTAACAGAGGGGCATTTTTATTGTCCGGAAACAGACGTGTCGATAGTCGGGCTGTCGCCATCAGAAAGGCAAAGGCTCCCAGATAGGGAACAACCATAGCCGCACCTTGGGATACGCCGAAAATAGCCCACATCAGGTTAATCAGCCAGAACAGGACGGGCGGTTTATGGTGGTAGGCTTCGTGATTAAGGGACGGGAGCACATAATTGCCTGATTGGTGCATTTCCCATGCTACGGTTAAATAGCGTGTTTCATCGACAGGAAAGAGCGGGCGGGCCAATTGAGCGGCAACCATCAGGGCCAAACAGATAAAAGCCGCCAAAAGTGCCGGCTTTGCATATGTATTTTGCATGAGGGAAGTTTCCATTGTCCTTTGTTATATTTCTGCGTTGGCGGCAGATTTGGCTTCTGATTCTGCTTTTGCGACCTTTTTCGGGTGGCGATAGATCAGATATATATTGCGGAAGTAGATAAACAAGCCTGCTGCTTGTCCGACGATAAAGACAGGATCGGCGCGGTGGATGGCATAAATCAGCAAAATCGACCCGCCAGCCAGTGAAAACCACCAAAACAGGTTCGGAATAATGGATTTTTTGACTTTTTCAGAGGCTAGCCACTGAATCAGAAAGCGGGCCGAGAACATCGCCTGACCAATAAAGCCGATAGCCAGCCATAATCCGTGGTCTTTGGCGACGTCTTTTGCCACGTCTGCACATTGTTGGGCGATTTCTACTGCGCTCATTTTTGCACCTCTTCAATGGAGATGTTTTTGGGGGCACGGGCTTTGAGCCACAAAACACCGAAAATATCGAAAATCCCTGCCCAGAGGCGATCCCAGAACCCGTATTTCGAAACTCCTGCCTCGCGAGAGCGGTGTGAAACGTCTACCAAGGCAATTGTCCCGTGTTCGCGTAAGAACAGTGCGGGGAGAAAACGATGCATATGGTTGAAGAACGGTAGCATCAGGAAATCGTCTCTTCTAAAGAGTTTCAGCGAGCATCCTGTATCACGTACACCATCTTGAAGAAGCGTACGGCGGATACCGTTGCCCATACGTGAGGTGAATTTCTTGAGCAGCGAGTCAATGCGTTTTTCTCGTTGGCCTGCAACCAAAATCATGCGGGCATGAGGGGTTTCTGTGTATTTATGGTAAAGTTTTGGAATATCCGCCGGATTATTTTGCCCGTCACCGTCCATCGTGACGATCAGAGGGCCTTTGGCGTAAATAATTCCGGTGCGGTTTCCTGCACTTTGTCCGGCGCGGGCCGAATGAGATACCAAGCGAATTTGGGGGTATTGTTGTTTCAGGCCCAGAACGACTTCGGGTGTCCGGTCTGTGCTCGCGTCGTTGACGATCACGATTTCTGCGATGGGGCAGTGTTTTGCCGCTTCCAATATCTCGGAAATCAGCGAAGCAGCATTTTCCGCCTCGTTGAGCATCGGGACAACAACAGAGATATTCTGGGTATTTTCCATGGAGGGCAACTTAATCTCTCGGAATGCTTCTGCCAAGCGAAAAATAGAGCCTTTACTTGCTTCATTCTGTCTTGTTGCTGTGGGCTTTGCTGTGGTTTAAATGTGAACACGGATTAATGAATTTTACGAAAAAGGATTCATCATGAAAATCGGGATTATCGGATGTGGGCAAGTCGGGGCGTCGAGCGCATATGCGTGCGTTTTGAAAGGTGTCGGGACTGAGTTGGTGTTGGTAGACCGCAATGCGGCTCTTGCTCAGGCTCAAGCCGAAGATATTTTGCATGCCACCCCGTTTTCTTCGCCTATACCTGTGCGAGCAGGACAAATAGAGGATTTGCACGGTGCAGGCATTGTCGTGATTGCAGCTGGTGCTGCACAAAAAAATGGTGAGACACGCCTTGATCTGTTGAAGCGGAATGCGGATATTTTCTCAGATATTATTCCGAAAATCTTTACGGTTGCGCCTGATGCTGTGCTGTTGATTGCGAGCAATCCTGTTGATGTGATGACGCAGATGGTGGCGTCTATTGCGCGTCAGACGCATGGGATTGATGCATCTCGAATTATCGGATCGGGAACCATACTGGACACGGCGCGATTTCGGGCTTTGTTGGCCGGTCATTTGGGGATTTCTTCGCATTCTGTTCATGCATATGTGCTTGGAGAGCACGGAGATTCCGAGGTTTTGCACTGGTCAGGGGCTTTGGTCGGGACTATTCCTTTGACCAATTTTGCTGCACAGGTCGATGCCCCGATTACGCAGCAAATCAAAGATCAGATTGACGAAGGTGTGCGCCGCGCAGCCTATCGGATTATTGAAGGAAAGGGCGCAACATGGTTCGGGATTGGTGCCGGAATTGCCCGTATGGCCAAGGCCATTGTGCATGATGAAAATGCACTTATGACTTGTTCAACACCGACGCGCGGCCTTTTGGGTACGGAGCAGGCGATTTGCTTATCCTATCCGCGTGTGATTAACCGTCAGGGTGTTGTGCGCACCCTTGTCCCTGAAATGAATGATACAGAGCTGACCTTATTGCAAAAAAGCGCTGAAATTCTGGCTCGTGCCGCTTCGGACATCGGTGTTCTGGATGTTTAGATTCAAACGGCGCGAGAGATGCGGCAAGGTTTCATTTGGCAGGTCTGGGGTATTGGGGTAAGCATAGGCCATGTTTTTCGAATGTAGCGCCATTACCATTACCGAAGCGGGCATCTTTATGAGCCTGTTTCTTGCCGGATTGTTCGGCGGCACGACTCACTGCGCTTTGATGTGTTCTCCGTTTGTTGTGATGTTGCAGCAAAAGACAATCGGTCGTCTGAATTCCGTTCTTCTTTTGCCTTACCATCTGGGGCGGATGACGACTTATGTCGCTTTGGGTGTTCTGGCTAATCTGTTTTTGAATTATGCTTTTCCTGTTTCTCCCGTGCGCTATGTTGTCGCATCTTGTTTGCTTGCGTTTGCAGGGTTTTTGTTTCTGGTGCAGTCCATTCCATTTTTAGGACAGTTTTTTCCGTTTCTTCTGAAACTCCATCTTCCTGTGCCTTTGAGACCCTTGCAGTCTGTTATGTCAAGGTTGCTCGAGAAAACATCCCCTGTACGTCTGTATGCAGTGGGCGTGATGCTTGGTTTTCTGCCGTGTGGCTTGGTCATGGGTGCGATGATGGCCGTCGCAACAATAGAGGAACCTGTTAAGGCAGCGCTTGGAATGGCAGCGTTTTGTCTCGGGACGGTGCCTTCACTTATTGCCGTTGCAATCGGGGGCAAGACCCTTGCGACAATTTTTCCTATGCAATTCAGGCTTTTATCACAGTGGATAGTTGTGCTAAATGGTATCGTACTTTTGGTCGTGGCGGGATGGATTCTGCCCTAGCCGATTATTTTAAATTTAGCTAACCATTGTGTATTCACAGTTTCCGGATGCTCCGGACAGGTTTTTTCTTTGTGAAAGGGAACTTAATATGTCGACAACAACAAGTGATGTAGCGCCACGCTATAATGACGATGTTGTAAGACTGTTTACGATCGCCACAGTTTTCTGGGGTGTCGTCGGTTTTGCAGCAGGTGTCTTTATTGCTTTGCAGCTCGCGTTTCCGGCTCTCAATTTCGAGCCTTATCTCAATTTCGGTCGTCTGCGTCCGCTGCATACATCGGCAGTTATTTTCGCCTTCGGTGGTAGCGCGCTGTTTGCAACGAGCTACTATGTTGTTCAGAGAACATGCCAAACCCGCTTGTTCAGCGATGGTCTGGCTTTGTTTACCTTCTGGGGATACCAATTCTTTATCGTGATCGCAGCGCTCGGATATGTGCTGGGTGTTACACAAGGTAAAGAATATGCCGAACCTGAATGGTATGCTGACTTGTGGCTGACTGTTGTTTGGGTCGCCTATCTGGTTGTGTTCTTGGGTACGGTTATCAAACGTAAAGAACCACATATATATGTCGCGAACTGGTTCTACCTCGCGTTCATTATTACCGTTGCGGTTCTTCACCTTGGTAACAACGTCGAGATCCCAGTGAGCCTGACCAGTGCGAAAAGCTATCCTGTCGTTTCCGGTGTTCAGTCTGCTATGATCCAATGGTGGTATGGTCACAATGCTGTGGGCTTCTTCCTGACAGCAGGTTTCTTGGGAATGATGTATTACTTCGTTCCGAAACAAGCGAACCGCCCGGTATACTCTTACCGTTTGTCTATTCTGCACTTCTGGTCTTTGATCTTTATCTATATCTGGGCCGGTCCTCACCACTTGCACTATACTGCGCTGCCTGACTGGGCACAGACTTTGGGGATGACCTTCTCCATTATTCTGTGGATGCCGTCATGGGGTGGTATGATCAACGGGATGATGACCTTGTCCGGTGCTTGGGATAAACTCAGAACTGACCCTGTGTTGCGCTTTATGATTATCGCGGTTGCTTTCTACGGTATGTCTACCTTCGAAGGTCCGATGATGTCGATCAAGGCTGTGAACTCCTTGTCCCACTACACGGACTGGACCATTGGTCACGTGCACTCCGGTGCTCTGGGCTGGGTGGGCTTCATCAGCTTCGGTGCGCTTTACTATCTCGTACCTAAATTGTGGGGTCGTGACCGCTTGTATTCTCTCAAGCTCGTAAACGTCCACTTGTGGGTCGCAACAATCGGTATCGTTCTCTATATCTGCGCGATGTGGGTATCAGGTATCATGCAAGGTCTGATGTGGAAATCCTATGACTCAATGGGCTTCCTCGAATATTCCTTCGTCGAAACCGTTGTTGAAATGCACATCTTCTACGTAATCCGTGCAATGGGTGGGGTCTTGTATCTGACCGGCGCCTTGATCATGGCTTACAACTTCATCAAAACCGTCAAAGGAGAAGTCAGACGTTCTGAATATCCTGAGATGACTGCTCAAAAGGGTACGGAGGCCTTAGCCTAAATGTTACACCATCACGCTAAACTTGAACGTAAATCCATTGTCATGCTGCTGTTCATTATTGTGACAGTGCTGGTCGGTGGTATCGTTGAAATCATCCCTTTGTTCCGTTCGGAGACAGTCATTGAGCCGGTTGAGGGCGTCCGCCCTTACACCCCGCTCGAACTGGCAGGGTACAATATCTACATTCGTGAAGGATGCTATAACTGCCACTCGCAGCAAATTCGTCCTTTGCGTGATGAAGTTGCCCGTTATGGTCACTACTCGCTCGCTGCCGAGTCGATGTATGATCACCCATTCCAATGGGGGTCCAAACGGACAGGTCCTGATCTGGCGCGCGTTGGCGGTCGTTATTCCGATGACTGGCATGTTGCCCACTTGAAGAACCCACGTTCTGTTGTTCCTGAATCCATTATGCCGACCTATTCGTTCCTTGCGAACAATCAGGCCGAGCTGAATGAGATCGGCGAGCATATGAAAGTTCTGAAAATGGTTGGTGTTCCTTATACGGATGAACAGATTGCTAACGCCTATGTTGACGGTATGGCTCAAGCCCACACCGAAGACACTGACGAAAACGTTGCCGGTTTGCTCGAGCGTTACGGTGACAAGATCAACGCCCGCGTCTTTGACGGTAATCCAGAAATGGTTACCGAGATGGATGCTCTGGTCGCTTATCTTCAGGTCTTAGGGACTATGGTTGACTTCTCGTCTGCACAGTCTATCGAGCCTGCAGGTGATGTCGCAGCAGATGCTCCTGCCGAAGATAAGGCCGGAGAATAATAATGGATTGGATTTTTGACCATGCACCCATGATCGGTTTGTTGTTCTTCGTCGTGTTTTTCACGGTGATGGCGATCTGGGTGTATCGGCCAAGCCAAAAAAGTCGTTTTGAAAATTTTGCAAATATCCCTTTCGAAGATACGCAGAAAGAAGGGGATTCTAAGGAGGCTCGGGATGAGTGATCAGCATAATAAAGAAATCGATAAAGTGACGGGGGTCGAGACGACCGGTCATGAATGGGACGGTTTGAAAGAACTGAACAATCCTGCTCCACGCTGGTGGGTGTATGTCTGGATTGCTACCATTATCTGGTCTATCGGATACTGGGTTGTTTATCCTGCATGGCCAACCTTGTCTCATGATAATCAAGGCGGGACCCAAGGATCTTTCGGTTGGACCGAATATAAAGAGCTTGAAGCTTCTCAGGCAGAGATTGTTGCTCGTCAGGCTCAATATCTGGCAAAGTTCGAATCTGCTAGCTATGACCAGATTGCGAATGATCCAGAGCTGAACGCTTTTGCTGTAGCCGGTGGGAACGCATTGTTCAAAAACAACTGTGCGACCTGCCACGGATCCGGCGGTCAAGGTGCCAAAGGGTACCCGAACCTGACAGATAATGACTGGTTGTGGGGCGGCCAATTGGCTGACATTGAACAAACCATCCGTTACGGTATCCGTTCCGGTCATGATGAAGCTCGTCAATCTCAGATGCCTGCTTTCGGTAAGGACGAGTTGCTGGATAAAGAAGAGATCGACTCTGTTGTTGATTACGTTCTGTCCTTGTCTTCTGATGAAGGTCCGGATGCGTCTTCTGCCGGTGCTGAAGTTTTCGCCAATAACTGTGCATCTTGCCACGGTGAAAAAGGTACAGGCGGTCGTGATTTCGGTGCGCCAAACCTGACCGATGCCATTTGGTTGTATGGCGGTGATCGTGAAACTGTTTATGAAACAGTTTACAATGCCCGTTCCGGTTTGATGCCATACTGGGAAGGCAAACTGGATGAGAACGCTATCCGCGAACTGACTGTTTATGTGCACGGTCTGGGTGGCGGTGAAGGTGTCGGTGCTGTTGTTGAAGAAGAAGAGCATGCAGCTGCCCAAGAGGCGGCTCCGACTGAAGCAACAGAAGCGGTCACTTCTGATGATGCCCCTGCGACAGAATCTAATATTGACGCGCCAGCTGAACCTTCTGTAGAAGAGGGTGTCGAAGAAAAGGCGGTCACGGATGACACAGCAGCAGAATAATTCCCAAGATAACGGTGGATCCCCTTCAGATGAGGCGGGGTCCATCCAATACTTCGCCGCTCAGGAGAAAGTCTATGCCAAGGCTGTATCCGGGCGGTTTCGTACTTATAAATGGGCCGCAATGATTATCTGTCTTGCGATCTATTATTTTTCCCCGTTTCTTAGGTGGACGCGTCCCGGTGATACACCGGATCAGGCTATCCTGATTGACCTGCCGTCCCGTCGTGCCTATTTCTTTATGATCGAAATTTGGCCTCAGGAAGTTTATTACATTACCGGTATCCTGATCTTTGCTGCGATTACCTTGTTCTTCGTTACGTCTCTTCTGGGGCGCGTATGGTGCGGATATTTCTGTTTCCAGACCGTATGGACAGATTTATATATGTGGGTCGAGAGATTGATTCAAGGCGACCGTAATGCGCGCATGAAGCTGGATAAAGCATCTTGGTCGTTCGAGTGGATGTGGAAAAAAATTGCCACACACATTTGCTGGTTGCTGATCGGGCTGTTTACGGCTGGTGCTTTTGTTTTCTACTTTAATGATGCACCGACACTTATTCGGGATATTTTTGATCTGAATGTTTCCAGTACCGTTTTGGCGTTTGTCTTCGGTCTGACGATGTCGACATATATTATGGCGGGTTTTGCGCGGGAGCAGGTTTGTACCTATATGTGCCCTTATGCGCGTTTTCAGTCGGCAATGTTCGATAAAGAAACACTGATTATCGGTTATGACGAGACACGCGGTGAGCCAAGAGGCAAAAAACGCGGGGCAGATTCCCGTGATCATCTGGGCGATTGTGTCGATTGTTCTTTGTGCGTTCAGGTTTGCCCGATGGGGATTGATATTCGTAACGGTTTGCAGATTCAATGTATTGCCTGTGGTCTGTGCGTTGATGCGTGTGACAATGTCATGGAAAAAGTCGGATCACCAAAAGGCTTGGTCCGTTATGATACGGAAGAGAATCTGGAGTTGCGTGCTCAAGGCCATGATCCTGAGCTGCACCTTATTCGTCCGCGGACCATCTATTATACATTGTTATTATCTGCAATCGGTCTGTTGATGCTGGGATCCTTGCTGATGCGTCCTGTTCTGGATGTTCATGCAATCCATGATCGTGCGCCTTTGTTTACTCTGTTGTCAGACGGCGGAATCCGTAATGGTTATGAGATCAAAATCCTCAATAAAACCCATGACGAGAAGAGCTTTGCCTTGAGTGTCGAGGGCGTTGAGGGGGCTCGTTTGGCTGTGCAAGCGGCAGACGGATCTACAATTGATAACCTTAAGGTTGCTCCGGATAGCGTCGGGCATTTCCGTATTTTCCTGACAGTCAATAAGAAGGAAGCCGCGAAAATCAACGGTAGTGCGGATATTTCTTTCCGTGCAGTTGATAATGCCACCCAAAACAGCGATGATGTTGAGTCGGTCTTTATTACCAAGACAGTTCAATAATGGAGGCATATATGCAGGACACAGTCCGTCTCTTTACAGGCAAGAAGTTCCTGATCGTTGTCGTTAGCTTTTTCGGCGTGATTATGGCAGTGAATGCTGTTTTTATTACTTTGGCTCTGAAGTCCAATTCGGGCGTTGTGACCAAGGATTATTATGAACGCGGCATTCATTATAACGAGACGTTGGAGCAGGCCAAATACCAGAAAGAGTTGGGCTGGTCAGGCAAGTTAGCCGCGTCTTATTCCAGCGGACGTATTTCTTACAGCTTGTTGACCAAAGATGGTCAGCCAGTTGCGGGGAAAAATGTTCTGGTGCGTATGGTGCGCCCTGTTCAAGACGGTCATGATTTTGAAATCTCCCTTCTGGAAGTGAGCCCCGGTGTTTATGAGGCGGATTTTTATCCGCCAATGAAAGGAAACTGGGAAGCCCATATTGATGTCACATCTGAGGGTGATCGCGAATTTTATGATTTTATGTCCCTGAATGTTGAATAGATCAGATCGGGACCTATCCTTACTCCTATGTCAACAGACCAAGCACAACCAGCGCAGCAATTGCAACAGGCGCCACACACATCACAGGCGTCACAGGGACAACAGGATCTGGCAGCCTATGTCGAAGTGACCGAAGAAGGCGCTTATGCTGCGACTCTGATGGTGGACGGTGTGCATTGTGCCGCCTGTATCCAGAAGGTCGAGTCGGCTGTATCCCATCTTCGTCCCGTTTCTTATGTGCGTTTAAATTTTTCGACGAAAAGATTGCGTGTTGAATGGCGCGGTGAAAATCCGGAGTTTGCCAATGATGTAGCCCATGCTGTTTCCGATCAAGGTTACGGTGTGCGTGCCTATGACCCCAAAGCCATAGAAGCCGAAAGCGATGAAGAAGAGCGGCAGTTGCAGCTATGCCTTGGTGTAGCTGCGTTTGCTGCCGGTAACATTATGATGATTTCTGTCGCGCTGTGGTCGTCGACGATTGAAGTGATGGGCATCGGTACGCGGGATTTGATGCACTGGATTTCGGCATTGATTGCTATCCCGAGTGTGTATTATGCCGGACAACCGTTTTTCCGTTCGGCATGGTCGGTTTTAAAACAAGGGCATGCCAATATGGATGTGCCGATTTCTTTGGGCGTGATCGGTGCGGTATTGGTCAGCTTGTGGCAAATGGCGACACATGGCGAGGACGCGTATTTCGATTCTGCTGTGATGTTATTATTCTTCCTTCTAATCGGGCGGTATCTGGATTTTCGTGCGCGCAGAAAAGCCAGAGGCGCAGCATCCGATTTATTAGCAATGATGTCCGGTACGGCAACATTACTACAAGAAGACGGGACACAAAAAAGTGTTCCGATCCGCGATCTGAAAGAAGGCATGATTGTTCTGGTGCCAATGGGGCAACGTATTCCTGCGGATTCCATTGTCATTGACGGTACGTCCGAAATTGATACGTCCCTTGTGACAGGTGAAACATTGCCGCGTACGGTCAAAGTTGATGATCAGGTATTTGCAGGGACAACCAATCTGTCGGCAGCCTTAAAGCTTAAGGTCCGATCTGCTGCCAATGACTCTTTGCTTTCTGATATTGTGCGGCTCATGGAAAAGGCCGAGCAAGGTCAAGCCAAGTATGTGCGTTTAGCGGATAGGGCTGCGCGGTTTTATACCCCAGCCGTCCATACGCTAGCGGCGGCGACTTTTCTGGGATGGTGGATTTTTGGGGAGGTTGATATTCCCCATGCTATTTTGCTCGCGGTAACGGTTTTAATTATCACTTGTCCGTGTGCCCTCGGGTTGGCTGTGCCTGTTGTCCAAGTTCTGGCAACGGGTCGTTTGATGAAAAAGCATATTCTGGTCAAGTCCGGTGACGCGCTTGAGCGTCTGGCTGAAATTGATACGATTTTGTTGGATAAGACGGGGACATTGACCATTGGTAAGCCAAGCCTTGTGAACGGGGATGCGATCCCTCAAGAGCATTTTCAGTTGGCCGCCTCTATTGCAGCATTCAGCTTTCACCCCTTGTCACAGGCTTTGGTTAAGGGATACGAAGCAGCACATGGTTCCGATATGATTGATGTCGGATCGGTTAAAGAATATCCCGGGCAGGGGCTTGAGGCCTATTACAAGAATAAACGCATCCGTATCGGATCGTGCGCATGGTGCGGCGATAAATCAGCAGATAGTCACACGGCACAAGAAATCTGGATGGAGATGGACGGCGCGCCAGTTGCGTGTTTTATTTTCGAAGACAAATTACGCCCTGATTCCAAGGATACGATTGCGCGATTGAAAGATTTGAATATCCGCCCTGTTCTGATTTCAGGGGATCGTGAATCTGTGGCGCGTCTTGTCGCGGAAGATTTGGGCATCGAAGATGTTCGCGGGGATATGTCCCCTGTCGATAAATATTCGCGTATGGAAATTTTGCGTAAAGACGGGCACAAGGTAGCGATGGTCGGTGATGGGTTGAATGATGCGCCAACCATTGCTGGGGCCAATGTGTCTATTTCTCCGGCATCGGCGATTGATATGACCCAAAATGCTGCTGATATTGTCTTTATGGGCGATGAGCTGGGGGCTGTCATTGAAGCCTATAAAACTGCTAAAGCGTCTAACAAGTTGGTTCGGGAGAATTTTATTCTTGCGATTGCCTATAACGTGATTGCCGTACCTTTGGCTGTGGCGGGGCTCGTGACACCTTTGGTTGCGGCAATTGCTATGTCAGGCTCTTCTTTAATCGTGATTGCGAACTCCTTCCGCTTGACGCGCATGAAGTAGAAGGCCATATTCCTCTTTATGGATGTTTTAGAATTTCTTATTCCGTTAGCATTGGTTTTGGGCTCGGTTGGGCTGATCTTCTTTATCTGGTCGATCAAAACAGGCCAATATGATGATCTGGAAGGGGCGGCGCAGCGCATCCTGATCGAGGATGATGCCGTGTCTTTACCAAAAGGGCATGAGCAGCCTTCGGAAAAAACGACTAGTCCTTCAGATCCTCCAGCAGAGTCTTGATTTCTTCGCCCTGCCAGTCTGTATCCCCGACTATCTTTTGGGCCAGTTCACCGCGCTTATTGATGATAAGTGTCTCGGGTAGTTTATAGGTCATAAACAAATCTGCTGTGATCTTGCGTTTCTCGTCGCGTGCGATTGCGATGTTGGTATCTTTCAGAAATTTTTTGGTTTCTTCGCTTTGTTTTTCGAGAAATTTTTCAATAGCGTCCGTATTGGTGTCGCTGGAAAGGAAGATCAAAGTGATGTCGGGGTTCGCATGGGCGAGCGCCGCAAGTTTCGGGAATTCCACCACGCAAGGTGCGCACCATGTTGCCCAGAAATTCAGAATGACTGTCCGTCCTTTTAGGTCACTTAAGGTCAGGGTCTTTTGATCCAGCGTCGTGATTGTGAAATCAGGAACGGTCTGCATCTGGGTTTCAGCTTTGATTTCTTTTTCAATGATGCGGTCAGGTGTATTGGCCTGATCGAACCAGATCGTAAGACCCGCACCCAGAAGAATAAAGGCAATCAGGATGGCAGCGTTTTTCATGCGACACTCCGTTTATTGATGGTCAGAGCCAGTGCGCTGATCAATCCCACTTCTATGATGGTGAAGATACCCAGACCCCAGAATAGCCCTTCGGTAAAGCCGTATGAGTGTAGGCCAACGCCCAAGAGATTTACTCCGATCCATGCCGTGCCGACGATCACGGAAAGGAAAGCATAGCCCATCGTGACTTGCAGATTTGTAAATTGGCCCGCAATTTTCCCATGAATAATCCAGACGAGCCACAACACGATAAGCAGCGCACCGTTTTCTTTCGGATCCCATCCCCAGAAACGACCCCATGATTGGTCGGCCCATATCCCGCCAAGAATTGTTCCGGTCGCCGTGAACAGCAAAGCAGTTAGAGCAAGTGTTGATTGGGAATGAAGGAGCTTTTTTACACCTTCTTGTGTGATGCGATTTGTTGCCTGGGCCAGTAAAATCAGATGTGCGATCACGGATGTAACCAGACACCAGCCATAGCCGATGGAGATGCACAAAACATGGGTTGTAAGCCAGAACTGGGTGTTGAGAACGGCTGTCAGAACTTTCATGTTGTCGCCTTCATCGGCCATCGACATGGCCAATAGTCCGACCATCATCCCCATAAAAGCGGCAGAGAGCAGACCCAGAATATTTTTCAATTTCAGTTCCATCAGCAGCGCGAAGAGGGGTGCGACTGTTCCGACAAAGAGAATGGACTCATAGAGCGTTCCGACAGGCGGGCGTTCCAGAATAATAATGCGTGCAGCTAGTCCACCTGTTTGCAGAGATAGAGCAATAATAGCGGTCAGAGCAGATAGAATTGTCAGTCCTTTTTTGCCGTGGAATGTCATGGATGCCAAAGCAAAAAGGAATGAGAGGGCGTAGAAGATGAGTGCGTTCTGGAACGGGGAGATTTTGTTATATAAAATTTCCGGTTTTGTATCTGTCTTGTTCAGATCGTGCAATTCTGACAGGGCGTCGTGCCAATCTTTGGCTTTACCGTCGCGCCAACTATCTGCCAGTTTTTCCCACAGGGCTATTTGTGGGACGGATTCCCAAGTGGCTTGTCCCGAGCCAACCAAATCCCACGGCGCGAGATAATCACCGGATTCGAGCGGAGATGGGATAACACGCAAGAGATTGTTGCCCTGTGCTGCAGACTCAATTGTCCTGATCTGAAGGCCCAGAATTGCAACACGCTGCTCTGCGGGGGAATATTTCTCCGGATCATTGCCTTTTTTGTCGATGATGGTGCGGATACGATCTTCGATCTCGATGGCGTGCTTTTTCAAATCCAGATAGGTGGTTGTGTCTTTGTGGTCGTCATAGTCAGACGGCAGGTCGACATTCAACGGCAAAAGTAAAGACATCGAGCGCAGGAGTTGCGTATATTCAAGCGCGCTTTCATGCAATGTCAGAAGGGCAGTTTGTTCTGTCGAGAGATTTTGCTTTGGTTCCCCCATCAATTGTTCGACAGTCGGGAAGGTTTTTTGCAGACCTGCTGTTAATTCGGTAAAGGCGTAAAGCGGTTTTTTCCGTTCTTCCAATCCCATCAGGTGGCGAACATCAGAGTTATCGACTTTGAATATTTTATCTTCGCTGGCTGTTGCCGGGTCGAAGATGGTGCGCGCGAGCCAGACAGAGGCATCTTGCCCTTCGAAAGAATGTTTTCCCGAGAAGTGAACCAATTCCGAGCGGGCAAATGTATCTAACGGTTTGATGCGTCCGTCGTGCAGGATGGGGAGGGATTTGAAATTGTCTATCGGAAGTTTGGATTCGTCTGCTTGGGCGGCACCAATATTGCTTAGGCCAATTAAAATAAGGAAGATGGAGAGAAGAAGATGCTTCATGCGGCGACCTCTTCTGCTTTCGGGTTCTCTTTTTTGGCGCGGCGTTGGGTGGTCATGCGAATTCCCAGATGTAAGATCAGGCCCAAGGCAATCAGAATACTGGCGATATAAGGGAAGAGGCGTCCTTTATTATCTACAATGGCCAAAATTGTGTAAGGTTTATCGCCACTCAAATCAAAAGAGGATTGATATAGCGTGAAGCCGCGATAGCGGAGAGGCTCGTTCATTTCGATTTTAGCGGGGAAGCTGTTGCCTGTTTCGGTGTCGATAATCTCAATCCATGAGGTGAAGGCACTGGCCATTTCTGTCCCCGGATGCATGTCGCGTTCAAAACGGTTCAACTTGACCGAGAAGGGCAGAGGGCGTTTGGCACGCTCCATCGCGATTGTCAGTGTGTTGGCATCATCAATGTCAAGGACAGGCGGTTTCGGAAAGCCAACGAAGGTCAGGTATTTTCCGTTAATGTCTTCGTCTTGTGCGCCTTTTAAAGTGAATTCGATTCCTGTCAGATTTTTCTCGTCTGTAGGATCTGCCGGAGCTTTGTTCAACATCATGCGGCTGCCCGGCTTGTGCCATCCGGCTTGTTCGTTTTGCGGGCGCATGGAGATGCTGCAATTAAAACAATATTTGTCGATGGTCAGTGAGGCGCGAGAAGCAGGGATTGAAACGGTCAGTCCGTCATGTAGATTTTCGTGCGGAACTGTCACCAGTACATTGCCATTGTCATCATACACAACCAGATTGCGGCTATGATAATCCTCGACAACATTATTCTCTTCGCCCTGACCCACCATCAGAAATCCTTCCTGAGAGGTGAGGGCTGTCATGACACCGCCAAACACCAGCAACAAGACGCCGAAGTGAGAGAGGATTGTTCCTGACTTTGCCCATGACCAGTCACTGCGGAAGAGGAACTTGCATAAAAGATTGATCAGGAATACTCCCATGATGCTCAGGCCTGCCGGAACAGGGATTGGGCCGATCATGGCAAAAAATGATCCGAAGTAGTTTTCTTGTGCGGCGTAGAGGCCGATATTTTTCTGGGCCACCGTTCCCAAAACCAGCAAAGCCATCATTAGCGGTAGAACCCAGAATAATATATCCGGACGGGCCAGTCTTTGGCCCAGTTTCAAGCTGGTATTGCGGAATGATATGAGGGGCGATTGCATGTGCCTTATTTAGCCCATATCGCAATCTTTTCAAAGGCCTAACTCAAAATTAGTTGGCCTTTTCGAAGATAATTGTGCCGCAGTTCTTAGTCGCGTTCGTAAATCGGGGTTGGGTTCGCCGTTATTCCTGCGACAGGCGCGATGGAATAACCCGGCAGACGCATATATTCTGCTTTTTCGTGCGGGAAAACACCGACTGAAGCGGATTGGCCCAGTGCTGCACCAGATGCGTCTTTAACAGAGGCTTCAAGCAGGTAAATTCCCTTCAGACCCATGTCTTCAACATAGGTAAAGGTCGGCAGAGTTTTGGCTTTTGCAAGTGCCGCGTCATTGGTGAGCGGGACGGCATCAATTTCAAGCATTGTGCCCATGCCTTGTGTCGTGGTCAGGGTAATCCCTTTTTGGATCAGGGCTTGGCGCATATAGTGGTCGAGCGCCAGATCCTGATTGGTGACAGGAGCTTTTGCTGCAACATAAACAGCAGTTCCGTCCATCGGCAGGGAGGTTCCCAGTCCGTCAACCAGTTCAAAGACCGCACCTTGCCAAGCAGCATTGTTATCCGCCAGATTGTCGGTGTTTTTGATTTCTGCTTCCGAAAGCCATGGTGAGCTTGGGGCCGGAGATGTGATCGGGGTATCGTCCTGATAGGAATAGCCTTTTGGCATCCATTGGTTTGGGTATTTCGGTGCACAGGCTGTGAGCATCAGGATTGATGTGGAAAATACCAGTCCGGTCAGAATACGGTGTGTCATGAAGTCCTCTTTTACCAGGGGCGGGCGCGTGAAAATCGAATTACGGCAGTAGTCTAACAGGTCTTTGGGTTTCCGCAAAGACCATAAGTATTTTTTCGTAATCCTTCTATTCGGCCGCCTCTGGATTGGCGTTGATTTTGCTGATGATGTTGGTGGTGCTGTGCCCCTCTGTCAGCTTGATGAGCTTAACCTCGCCGCCGTAAGACAAGACGGTCGGGACTTCGGGAATGCGGTCGAGCGTGTAATCCGCACCTTTGAAGTAGATGTCAGGTTTCAAATGCTGGATTAGGCTTTTGGCTGTTGAATCGTCTTCTAACGTTTCAGCCCCGAAAAAGACAACCAGATCAATTGCGCCCAGTGCGCCCAGAACGGTTGCGCGGGAGTCTTGTGCGTTTACCGGACGAGTCGGGCCTTTCAAAAGACGGACAGACTGATCGGTGTTTAACCCCAGAACCAGTCGGTCACAATGATTTCGCGCATCATTGAGGTAATTGACATGACCTGCGTGCAAAATATCAAAGCAGCCGTTGGTGAAGCCGACTTTAAGGCCGCGGGCGCGCCAGCGATTGACTTCTTCGAGGGCTTCTTCCCAGCCCAGAAGCGGCGCACGGCGCGAGCGATCGAGAGCAGAAAAATCGCCGGAGGGTGTGATTTCTAATTCGTGGTTTGGCGCGCTTAAGGCTTCGGCCAGTTCTTGTGCACGGATTGGGGCCGTGCCGACTTTGCCGACTACGATTCCGCCTGCAATATTGGCCAGTGCTGTCGCATCCAGAAGGGTTCCCCCCGATGCCAGACCCGCAGCAATTGTTGCAATAACGGTGTCGCCTGCGCCTGATACATCAAAGACTTCACGGGCGTGGGTACGTAAGTGATAGGGGCGTTCGAAGCCCGAGCTGTCTGCTTTTTGTGCAATAATGCTCATGCCGTCTTGCGAGCGTGTTGCGATGACGGCCCCGATCCCTGATTGTTTTATCAGGCCTTCCGCCGCCATAACGATTTCGGTATCGGTTTCGGTTGCTGCACCGTTTGTCGCCTCTGCCAACTCCTTGCGGTTTGGTGTCACCAATGTTGCACCTTTGTATTTGGAATAGTCAGAACCTTTCGGGTCTACCAGAACAGGGATGGCGTGTTTTTGTGCAAGAGAAATGGCTGTTTCTATGACTTTTTTCGTCAAAACGCCTTTGCCGTAGTCCGAGATGACGAGGGCTTGGGCGCCGGAGATTTTTTGCTGCAGTTTTGCAATAATTTCGTCTTCGAGCGCGGAAGAAATCGGTGCTGTGACTTCATGATCGACGCGCAATAATTGTTGGTGTCCCGAAAGGTAACGGGTCTTGATTGTGGTTGGTGTTTCGGCACGGATAACCAGAGAATCTCCGCTTGCGCCCGCGGCTTCGACCAATCCTTTGACAATTTGCCCTTCCCGGTCGTCTCCGATCATGGCGATGATCTCGCAGCCGCATTTCAGGGCATGCAGGTTCGATAGGACATTTCCGGCCCCGCCGATCATACGGTTTTCCTGTTTTGCTTGAAGAACAGGGATCGGACTTTCGGGAGAGATCCGGTTAACATCCCCGCGGATAAAGCGGTCGAGCATCAGGTCTCCGATGACCAGAACGCTGTTTCTTTGCATTTTTTCCAATAATTTCAAAAGGTTGGAAGAATTTTCCTTTGAAATTTCAATGGATTTTGTGGTGTCGGAGCTGGTCATGGATATGCGGCCTATATTTTTCGCAAAAATTCCCGAAATTGTGAGGGTTTTTCACGTGCTTTCTCGCGTATTTTCTTACATGGCATTTATATTTTGTCAACTTTTCCCGTGTTTAATGGAGAGGTAAAGGATTCTCAAGAATCCTGCCAAAAAGCCGGTGAGCGGCGTGTTGAACAGGACAAAATATACATTCGGGAGTTTCCAACTCTCCATTATAGGGGCAGACGACAAGGATGGCGCAAGGCGTGCTGAGACAGTTTAAAAGATATATGACCCGCAACCGTATCGGGGACGTTTTGGTCCATCGCGGTAAGGTTACTGCCGAACAGCTGAAAGAGGCGTTGGCCGTCCAGAAACGCACTGGAGATACTCTGGGGCAAATCCTGATTGATCGCGGTTTGATTTCCCGCTGGGATTTGCGTTCGACATTGGCGCTGCAGTCTTCGATTCGTACCGTTTTGGCGGTTGTGACTTTGTCTGCAGGGATTGCTGGTTTTTCCGTGAAACCGAGTTATGCAGGTTCCTTAAAAGATATTCCTACGAGTATTACTTTGGCATCCGTCTCTCCGGAGCAGATTGCAGGGGTTTATAAGACTTCTCTGTTTGGAACCGGTGAGCGCCAATCCAATGATTTATCTGCTTTTACCAAGTGGAGCGACATGTTCGAGCGGTTCCAGCGGGATGTTACACGCGAATCCTCGGCTAAAGTTATCCAGCAATGGAAAACGGATTTGTCTGATCTTAGAGGCAAAAGTCTGATTGAAATGGCTGATGGCGTGAATAGCCTGATGAACAAAGTGCGCTATATCGGTGATAACAAAAATTGGGGCAAGTCCGATTATTGGGAAACACCGATCGAATTTATGACACGCGGCGGGGATTGCGAGGATTTTGCAATTGCCAAATATGCATCTCTTCGTGCTTTGGGTGTTCCTGAAAATCTGATGCGCATTGCCATTGTCAAAGATACGCAAAAGGGCATTCCGCATGCGATTTTGATCGTTTTTACCGATCAAGGGCCTATGGTTCTGGATAACCAGATCAAGAAAATGGCCCGTGCGAGCACTATTTCCCATTATAAACCGATTTTTTCGATCAATCGTTCGGCTTGGTGGGTTCATACCGATCAAAATGTAGCTGCCACGCAGATTGCAACAGCGTCCCGGTAATTTTAGTCTCCCCAATTAACTCGCCACATCGTTATCTGTTTGTTGTGACAAGCTAATTGGTTTGACCATCTTTTACTCTTTTAACAAGCTCATCAGGGATTCTATCTTCTCCAGATAAGTTTTTAGTTCATGCCTGCCGCTTGGCGTAATCATGTAGGTTGTTACGGGCTTTTTTCCGACGAATTTCTTCTCTATTTCAATTAATCCGGCATCGGATAATTTTGTTGCGTGGACGGATAGATTTCCCTTCGTCAGATTTAGTAAGTCCAGTAACGTGTTGAAGTCGATGCTTTGCGCTTTGGCAGCCAGACTGGCCAGTATTGAAAGCCTGACACGGTCCATAAGAAGCGGGTTCACCGACATGATGTCATGTGGTTCACTCATGCGCTTACTCCTGTTCTTTGGTTATTTTACGACGCAGGGCAATGATGTTCATCAAGCTCCATAGATTAATGACTATGAAGGTTGTGAAGAAGGCATTGATATCCGAAATCCCCAAAACCAGTAATGCCAAACCTGTTGCAAAGCTGAGTGCTCCGGCTATCGCAGATTGTTTTAAGGGCAGGTAGAAATGGCGACCGTGGACAATCATATCACCTGTAAAGATGACCAAAAGGCCTGCAATCCACTCCGGTTTTCCCGCCAAAACAACCATCGAAAAAATGCAGAATTTCAGGAATATATCCCAGCAAATGGCGAAGTTTTTGTAGTAAACGAAATGATCTGACGCAAATTTATGGGCAGAGGTCTTTCCTTTTTTTGCGCTTGTATAAATTACAGCAATGTAGCCCACGATCATTGTGACCAAAAATGTTGCGGTATTGAACAGGCCGACGGATTGCAGCGAAGGAAGGTCCTTTGAGGCCAATAGATCCAGAGTAATGACATGGCTGAGCGTTTCTAACATGCACAAAAAGCCCATGACGACCAATGATAGAATGTTCAGAATAAAATGTGTGTCGATAGTCTCGACATGTACGCCTTCTTTGTTCCCTGAGGAGAGAAGTGTCTTTTTCAGGTACTCAATGTCATCCAAGATTTGTTGGGTTTTTAAAATATCAGTCATATATCACTCCCTCTGTAAACTAGTTTGTATTATAAACCAGTTTATGATCTTTTTGATCTCAAGTCAAGTTTTGTGGCTATCGGCCTTATTTCTTGTAGGGTGCAGCTAGGTTTAAGAGAGGTGGTTGGCCCAGTCCTTTTTAGAGAAATGATGTGTTTTGGGCTGTGGATTAGGTATGGCATCAAAATCCCATTTATAGGGAAGTTGTTTATATGGCTTGGTGTGGCAGCTCCAACGGAGTGCTCCATAGCCTGCTTCCAAACGATGTCCGATCCATCGGGTATCGACGATGTCCCGTGGGCCATGCTCTTCACACAACAACGCTCTCGCCCAGAAAGCGGTCAGATCATGTGTTTCATCCCTGAATTTGTCGATCACATAGCCGTGAAAGGATTTTCCGCTACGATAAAACTCAATTTGGTCTGCTAAGGGGCCTAAATGCCTGCGTAGAATTGGTCTTGGGTCAAATTTCTTACTGGTCAGGGCAAAATCCAGCATTCCAATGTGGAATTTGTCCCCATTTTCTGTCTCGATACGGGATTGAAGGGCTATTTCCTGTCCTGTTTTGAGTTGGGCCAGTTGATCTGCAAACCATTCAGGTGTGACTTCAATTGCTGCTATTTGAAAGAGTTCTCTTAAGCCCACCTGTTGAGGGATATAGGTATAGACTGCAAATTCAAGTACAGCTCTATCACCCCATTTTTCCCTGATTTGTGGGATGAGGGCCACAGGATGATCTTTAAATTGGTCATTCAGGCAGGTCATTCTCCCTTATTTATAGAAAGAATAAGGTTGTTACCATATTTTTTTAGAGGCTAATCGGAAGATGAGCAGTTGGGGAGCCTATCTCTCCAGCAAGGTATAATACAAAGCATAGTGAGTCCCGATTGATCCATAGGTGCAGGCTGCCGGATGCCCGACATACACGCTTCCCGGCTCATCCGCCATATTATCGGTAGATGTCGCGTAATTTCCTTGAAACGGATCACTGTTTCCGCCGCTGGTAAAAGGCGGCGCTGCTGTTGCGTAGGTGACGCCCAGCTTTTCGTTGATTTTATTACATACATCCAATGTCAGCGGGAAAATAAACATAATCAGATCGGATGCGTCTGTCCCGACATCGACAATATTATAGTCCCCTGTGATAAAGGTGGCCCAACTTTTATAGCCTGTGTTGTAACTGGCGATATTGTACCAATTGATGTTTTCCTGATAGGTGTACCCACCTCCGCTGGGGAGAAAAACCTTACAGGCATCCCGTGCAGGGGGTGTATGCGTATGGTCGTAGCTTATTAAGGGCGACTCAAAACTGATGTCTGATTCGCTACAGCCGTTACTTAGGCGCATACGTTGAATTGTCATAGCCATTCCGGATGCGTATTGAAGTAAAGAAGACGCAATGATTTCTGTGTCTTCCTGACGCCCCCCGCCAGAGCTGCCTGATCTGGTACTGCTGGAGACGGCATAGGACAGGGCTGCAAACAGGGCGACTGCAATCAAAATCAAAAACAGGACGTTTCCTGATTCCCTATTATTCCGGTATGTGGCCATTTTTTCTCCTTCGCCTTCGTCGTGCAATTCAGGCAGGTCTTTTTATATGCTACTCTACTATTTTACTGGATTTGACATGTTTTCTTCAAATGGATTCCCTATCTCTATCCTTCCTTTTTGAGGGATAGAGAGGAATCTCTTTAGATGGTTATTATTCTACCCAGGCAACACGCAGGACGTTGGTTGACCCCGGAGTTCCGAACGGGACGCCGGCCGTCATGACGAAGCGTTCCCCTTTTTGGGCAAGATTTTCTTTGCCCAAGGCTTTTTGGGCCATTTGAACGGCTTCGCCAAAGGTGGTGACATTGGTTATTTTCAAGCTGAAAATTCCGTAAGATACGGCTAAACGACGGGCTGTCGCTGTGTTTTGGGTCATACAGACGATTTTCACCGGCGGACGCTGGCGCACAGCGCGAAGTGCTGTCCCCCCTGACGTTGTATAGGTCACGATACATGCTGCATGAATATCTTTTGCTACCTGATCCGCCGCAACCGTGAGGGCGTCCGAGGCATCATTATGGCGGGCATCAGGATGGTCTGCGTCGATAATTGCACGGTAAAGCTCGTCTTTTTCAACGCGTTTACAGATGCGGCTCATAATCTGGACGGCTTCTAGCGGATATTGGCCTGCCGCTGTTTCGGCTGAGAGCATGACAGCGTCTGTTCCGTCAAAGACAGCGGTTGCCACATCATTGGCTTCGGCGCGGGTTGGCGCCGGATTTTCAATCATGGATTCCAGCATCTGAGTTGCGACAACAATCGGTTTACCTGCCATGCGTACGGTACGTACGACTTTTTTCTGAACAACAGGGACTTCTTCGGGAGGAATTTCAACACCCAAATCTCCGCGGGCCAGCATAACGCCATCCGCTTGGGCAATCATCTGGTCAAGATATTGCAGGGCAGACGGTTTCTCGATTTTAATCATCAGAGCGGCTCGTCCTGCGATCAATTTCTTGGCTTCCATCACATCTTCGGGTTTTTGGACGAAAGACTGAGCAATCCAGTCGACCCCCATGCCCAGAGCGGCTTCCAGATCAATTCGGTCTTTCGGCGTCAGGGCGGCAATAGGCAGAATAACGCCCGGGACGTTAAATCCTTTGTTATTGGAGAGGAATTTTCCGGCCTGAATTTCCCCGATCAGGAAGCCGTCTCCTTTATCGACGATTTCCATACGGACCTTGCCGTCATCGAGCAAAATATGTGAGCCGATGGTCATAGTGTTAATCACTTCAGGGTGAGGAAGATTCACACGGACATTGTCCCCCGGTGTGGTATCCAGATCGAGACGCAGTTTTTGACCTACGGTTAGCTCGATTTTTCCGTCCTTGAATTTCCCGACCCGCAGTTTTGGGCCCTGCATATCTGCAATAATTGCGATGGGGCGATTGGTTTCTTCTTCGATTTTGCGAATCATGTTCACACGAGCCTGATGGTCCGCATGTTCGCCGTGGCTAAAATTCAGGCGGAAAACATCAACACCTGCATAAAACAGCTTTCGGATCATATCTTCGGTGTTCGACGCGGGCCCCAATGTGGCCACAATTTTGGTTTGGCGATCACGAATAGCAGAGACGGCAGAGGATAGGGAGGCGTCAGACATGGATAAAACCCTTTAATGGATGAAACGTCACCTAAAAATTGGCCTATTTGGGGCTTTTTTTTGGACGGCGGTTGTTTATAGTAGGGCAATATAAACCAAGAGGATAAAGTTTCAAATGCCTGTTTCTTCTTTGATCGATCTTAAAGACCGGATTGTGACTGTTTTTGGCGGAACCGGCTTTGTCGGGGCCCAGATTGTTGCCGAATTGCTGGATGCCGGTGCGCGCGTGAAAGTTGTGACGCGCCACCCCGATTCGATTTATTTCCTACGCCAATATGGTGCGGTCGGGCAGGTTGTGGCTGTGCCGTGTTCTTATAAGACGGCCCAAGATCTGGCTGATGCCGTTAAAGGTTCCGACATGGTTGTGAATTGTATCGGTGTTTTATTTGATAAACGTCGTGCGTCTTTTGCGCATGTGCACACTGATTACCCGCATTGGATTGCGCAGGCTTGTACCAAGTACGGCGTGTCCCGTTTTGTGCATATTTCGGCATTGTCGGTTGATAAGTCTCAATCCGAATATGCAATCAGCAAAATGTCTGGGGAAACTCTGGCAATAAAAGACTTCCCGCAAACCACTATTTTGCGCCCGAGTGTGATTTTTGGTGCGGATGATAATTTCATCAATAAATTTGCCAAGTTGGCGCAAATATTGCCTTTCCTGCCGTTGTTCGGCGGGGGTAAATCCAAGTTCCAGCCCGTTTATGTGGGGGACGTCGCGCGTGCCGTTGTGCAGGCGTTGCGTTTGCCGCATGTCCAAGGACAGGTTTATGAATTGGGAGGGCCTGAGGTGCTTGACTTCAAACAGATTTACGCGAAAATTTTCAAATTCTCCGGCGTAAAATGCTGCACAATTTCCGTGCCGTGGTGGATCGCACGTGTGAAGGCTTTCTTCTTGTCTGTGTTGCCGACACCTCCGATCACCAATGACCAATTGACCAGCTTGCAAACCGATAATGTTGTGCACCAGGGGGCGTTGACTTTTGCCGATATAGGCATGCAAGCCACACCGATGGATGAAGTGTTGCCGCATTATCTGGCTCGTTATCATTATCAGAAATAACCGTATAGGAAACGTTATGAGATCTTTGTTTATTGTTCCGGTTCTGGCGTTTTGTGCCGCCCTTTTTTCAGGAGTTCCTGCCCAAGCAGGGAATGAGAGCATTGTGGCTGTTGTTAATCAGGACGTTGTGACTTCGTCGGATTTGACGGCGCGTCTCGATTTGATTGCTGCGTCTACAGGGTTGCCGCCCTCCAAAGAATTGAATGATAAATTGCGCCCTCAGGTCATGGATATGTTGATCGACGAGCAGATCAAAATGCAGGAAGCCAAGCGGTTGCGTGTTAAAGTTTCCGAGGAAGAAATCGAGCAAGGATTCCAGTCGATTGCACAACAGAATAATATTCCGCCTGATGTTTTTAAAAAGGCTTTGTCGCAACGCGGGATCAAGCTTTCCACCATGCACGATCAGATTGAAGCTCAATTGGCATGGACCAAGATTGTTCAAAAACGTGTGCGTCCCCGCGTTGAAGTCAGTGATGCCGATATTGATTCCGAATTGGCTCAAATGGAAGAGAATGTCGGTCGCGACCAGTATCGTGTTGCCGAGATTTTCCTGCCGCACAGTAACGAAGGTGGTAATGACGGAGATGTCAGAGCTTTGGCCAGAAAACTTTCAGATCAGTTGCAACAACAACCTGATGCTTTCCCGAAAGTTGCCCGTCAATTCTCTCAAAGTGCAGGAGCAGAGCAGGGCGGCATGATCGGATGGGTCTTCGGTAGCCAGATGGCAGAGGAAGTCGAGAAGGTTTTGCCAACTTTGACAAAGGGACAGGTTTCTCAACCTGTCGAGACGGCGGCAGGATACTATATTCTGTACTTGCTGGATAAGCGCCAGATTTCCCAAGAAACGATGCCAAGTCGCGAAGACGTTATGCAACGGATCGGGACACAACGTCTGGATCGCGCGCAACGTCGTTATCTGATGGATTTGTATTCAGCATCCTTTATCGAGCGAAGAATATAATTGATGGCCGATCTTCCGCCGCTTCGCGAAGTTATTCGTGCACATGGGTTGCGTGCTGAAAAAGCTTTGGGGCAAAATTTCCTGCTCGATCAAAATATTACCGACAAAATCGTGCGTCTGTCCGGAAAGGTTTCGGGCATTCATGCCGTTGAAATCGGACCGGGGCCTGGTGGGTTGACGCGCGCTATTCTGGATTCGGAGATGGCACAGTTGGTGGCTGTTGAATTTGATCCGCGGGCTGTCGGTGCGTTACAAGACCTTGTCACAGCGTATGGTGCGGATCGGTTCCAAATTCTTGAAGCGGATGCGTTAGAAGTTTTGCCGTATGCGTTAGTTCCTGCGCCACGGGCCGTGTTGTCCAATCTTCCTTATAATATCAGTACGGTTCTGTTGTTGAAGTGGCTTGCGCATATTCGCGCAGACAAGGATGTGTACGCGTTTATGTCGCTGATGTTCCAGAAGGAGGTCGGGGATCGTATTCTGGCGCAGGTTGGGACAAAAGCGTATGGCAGATTGAGCGTGATGGCGCAGTGGCTGTGTACGGTTCGTCGGCTGTTTGATCTGCCACCGTCTGCTTTTACACCACCGCCCAAGGTTAAATCCTCGGTTATTCACTTTGTGCCGAAGACTTTGGACGAGGCAGCTCCGAAATTCGAGACGATGGAAAAAATTCTGGCAGCAGCGTTCGGGCAACGGCGCAAGATGATCCGTGGGTCATTGTCTGATTATGCGGCAGCTATCGAGCAGGTCGGGATTGACCCGACTCTTCGTGCAGAGGATGTTGATGTTAGCTCGTATGAAAAACTAGCAATTGTTGTAGAGAGCTTTAAATAGGAAATGCTTTAGGGCATCATACCGTCGAATGTCATGTTCTGCGCCATACCCATATCCGGCCCGCGTGGAGTTTTGATTTCCGGTAAATTGTCCAAGGCACTTGTTCCGAAATGGGATGATGCATTAACAAACTCACCTTTTAATGCCACATCGGATGTTATTCCAGATTCGACGGAAGTAATTGGGGCAGCGCATGTCATTGAGTCTGTTTTTAATGCTTCCACCATATTTTTGATTTCTGAGCCAAGTTTGGGATTTTCTTTTTCAATTGCGCCTAGGGTCTTTTCATCTACGATTCCAATCGGAAGACCTGCACGTTCTTGCACGCCGTGGATGTATTTCTCAGCTTGAACAGCGAGTTCTTGGTTTGTGTATTGTTGAGGATCTTTAATTCCCATTTCTTTTGCAACATTCATTGTTGCTTGTTCAAATTTATTGAAACAAGTGTCATTTCCTGCGGCTTTAGGCAGTGGAGATGTTGTGGCTTCAAATTTTTCATCATTGGCTGCAGGTTTGGTGCTGTCGCAGAGGATTTTTGCGTGTTTCTCGTTATATACGCGGTCTAAAATGCCTTCTTTTTTTAGCGTATCTAATGCATCTGCGGCTTGTCCGAAGCCATTCTCCCGCATAATTTTTGCTGTTTGTTCATTGTATGCCCCAGAGACTTCAAGGCCATTGTCTCGCTGCAGTTGGGCAATGCGTTCATAAAATGCAGTGCTGGTTTTATTTCCCCATTGTCCGTCAATACCAACATCCAGAAAATTTTGTACGCCTTTTACGGAGGCAGCATCTCTGACTATATGTCCCTGTATGGTTTTTGGAGGTGTATAGGTCGCCTTAATCGGTTCAACGCTTCCTGGAGCGGTGCAGTCACAGAATTCTTGTTTTAATGCAGACATAAAAAAATTTCCTCAAACCATTAGACTTGAGGAAATTATATGTAAATATGTTTAATTATATATTAAGCGGCGCTGGAGTTGGTTTTTGAGGCTTTGAGCTCTCCATAAGCCCATTCAAGCCACGGGCAGAGAGCTTCCAGGTCTGATGTTTCAATGGTTGCGCCTGCCCAAATGCGGATACCTGCCGGGGCTTTGGCGTAGCCTGCAATATCATAAGCCACGTTTTCTTTGTCGAGCATTTTGACCATATCTTTAATCATGGCTTTTTGCGTGTCATCATCAAATCCGTTGAACCATGGATCGGTGATTTTCAGGCAAACAGATGTACGTGAACGGATGGCTTCCGTTTCAGGGAGGAAGTCGATCCAGTCGGTTTTGGCAACCCAGTTTTCGATAGCTCCCAAGTTGGCGATACAGCGTTTCTCGGTGCCTTTCCAACCGCCCATTGAGTCAACCCATTTCAAAGCATCAACACAATCTTCAACAGCCATCATGGACGGAGTATTGAGTGTTGCCCCTTTAAAGAGGTCTTCGTTCAGTTCCCCTTTTGAGGTCATGCGGAAAATTTTCGGCAACGGACGATTTGGTTTGAAGCTCGTGAGGCGGTCTACGGCACGAGGTGAGAGCACAAGCATGCCGTGGGCTGCTTCTCCCCCCAGAACTTTTTGCCAAGACCATGTCACGACATCAAGTTTTGACCAGTCCATTTCGTAGGCGAAGACAGCAGATGTTGCATCACAGATGGTCAGGCCTTTGCGGTCGGTTTTGATCCAATCGTGGTTCGGTAGGCGAACGCCTGAGGTTGTTCCGTTCCAGACAAAGACAACATCACGGTCTGTATCGACTTGAGATAAATCAGGGATTTGACCGTAATCGACTTTGAATTGGCGGACATCTTCGATTTTAAGCTGGTTTACAACATCGGTCAGCCAGTCGCCCGAGAAACTTTCCCAAGCAAGGCAATCTACGCCGCGTTCGCCGAGAAGTGACCAGAGCGCCATTTCGACGGCCCCTGTATCGGATGCCGGAACAATTGCGATACGGTAATCGGCGGGAATATCCAAAAGTTTGCGGTGAAGGTCTATGGCTTCTTGCAAGCGTGCTTTACCAACAGAGGCACGGTGGGAGCGTCCCAGTAGCGCGCCTTTCAGATTTTCCCAAGACCAACCCGGACGTTTGGCGCATGGGCCTGATGAAAAATTAGGACATTGCGGTTTTGCGGTTGGCTTGGTCATCGTGTCTATCCTCCGTTTGAGGAGGAGAGTTTAGCACTGTTTGTTGCGAGCGCGAATAGACTATTTGGATGCTTTTAAGGTGTTAGCCATCAGGCAGGCGATTGTCATAGGGCCTACGCCGCCCGGAACGGGCGTAATGGCGCCTGCGACTTTGACGGCTTCGTCAAAATCAACGTCCCCGCAGAGTTTTCCTGTCTCAAGGCGGTTAATCCCGACATCAATGACAACGGCACCCGGTTTGATCCAGTCGCCTTTGACCATTTTCGGACGACCGACGGCTGCCACCAGAATATCCGCAGATCGGCAGACTTCAGCCAGATTCTGTGTTTTGGAGTGGGCGGTAGTAACTGTTGCATTGGCTGCGAGCAGGAGTTGTGCCATCGGTTTTCCGAACAAGAGTGAGCGACCGATCACAACGGCATGTTTTCCGGTCAGGTCAGGGCAGGCTTCGCGGATTAAAAGCATCGAGCCTTGAGGCGTGCAGGGGACCAGTCCGTCCAGTCCTGCAACCAATTTTCCGATATTCGGAATGGTCAGGCCATCCACATCTTTTTCAGGTGCGATGCGTTGTATCAGATTATCCTCATCCAATCCTTTCGGGAGCGGGAGCTGCAGCAAAATTCCGTTAATGGACGAATCTGTATTGAGCGCGTCAATGACGGCGGCGATTTCTTCATTCGTGGATGTTGCAGGCAGGCGGTGTTCGATCGAGCGAATACCCGCTTTGGCACAGGCCTTTATTTTGTTGGCAACATAGACATGGCTTGCAGGGTCGTCTCCGACCAGAATAACGGCCAATCCAGGCGGTGTTGCCATGGCGGCGGTTTCAGCCGCGATTTCACCTAAAACCCGATTGGAGACTATTTTTCCGTCTATGATCTGTGCTGTTTGTTCCATGAAGAAGGTTTTAGACATTTTTTTCGTGCAATTCAATCTATCATCACAAAAAGCCCTTAAAAGTCTGAAGTCTCTGTGCTATAGAAGGGCTCATGCCGATACATAGATTCCCATTTCTGCTTGAGCTTGGGTCCGGAGCCTCGGGGCGCTGGAAACTATGGGCATTATTTGCAGTTGTGTCGTTGGTTGCCGCTTTCGGAACATGGGTTTCAGGGCAATATAAAATCGGACGTCTTGATGCGCTGAAGAATCGCTACGACCAGCCTGTCGTTAATTTTGCAAAGTCTTTGTCGGCGTCTCAAAAACATTCTCTGGAATATGATTTGCTGGAAGGATGCCGCCAAAACCAGATCGGTTCTTGGTTGCAAACGACGGATGCGCTGTCGTTCCGTGGCCCTGTAACCGGTAACCGTATCGAAGTTAGTCTGGATGACCATAAAGCTTTTCTTGATTTGAACGGTAAAGAACTGGCGATGTGTGTTCAAGGCGATATTGAAGATATGCAATTCGATATTGGGTCGATGGTCAATACATGGGCCGTTGTCTTGCTGTTACTGTCTTTCTGCTTGGGGGTATGGGCGTGGGTGTGTTTTTATGCCCAGATGATCGGGGAGCAAAAGTCCCGCAATATCTATGCGGAAACCCTCCATGCCGAGGCTTTGGCGAATAATCCGAACGAGGCAAACGATTCCTCGTCTTCCTCGTCTTCAAGTTCCAATCTGGATCCGTTTTAATAGTAATATGCGCCGCGGAAAAACAGGTGGGCAACCAAAGAGGCCAGAATTTGTAGGCCGATAATCACAATAATCGGAGAAATGTCGATGCCCCCAATGGCGGGAACATATTTTTGAACCGGCTTCATGACCGGATCTGTCAATTTGGCCATTAATTTCAGCAGATTTCTGGCTTTCGGGTTTCCGACATCCAAAACCCTGAAGACGACCAGCCAGCTGATGGCAACATTCAAAATGATGACCCATGTATAGAATGTAATGGCCCAGATCAGTAATTGACCGATGAAAAACATGTATTTTCTCCGTTTTTACTTGGTTTCGCGTATCCTACAATTTATCTTCGGAACTGACAATTTGTTAATATCAGGTCTGTAGACTAATATAGTCTTATTGTTCCGAACTTCAGGGGTGACTTTGTCTTTACGAGTTCTTTTTCTTTCAGCGCTTGTTTTCCTTGCTCCGACGGCGCAAGCCAGCGCAGCCGGATGGTGCACATCTGTTCAATCTCCCCAGATTCGCGTCAAAACAGACACGGATAATATCCAGTATGATTTCTCGAAATCAGAAAAGGATCTCAATCATTTTTCGATTGATACCGTTAATCCCTACGGAGATAATGTGATTACCGATGTCGGCGGGTTGATGCAGGGGCGGATTAATGTCAATCAGCGTATGAAATACGGAACGTTGACCAATACCAAGACATCCGAGATTTGTTACTGGTACACGGAAATTACCGTTTCTCTTCATATTTCACCGACGATCTTTGTTGCGAAAGAGTTCCCGAAGGGGAGCTGTAAGCACAAGGCTATTCTTGCTCATGAGCATCAGCACGTCGTGATTGACCGCGAGATCGTCAATAAATACGCCAAGATTATCGGTGATTCTCTTTATAGTGAGGTTTCCGCACGCGGGGTATTCGGTCCTGTTCCGTTATCCAAGAGCGCGCAATTGGAAGATCAGCTGAAGAAGCGCATGGAAAGCTTGCTGACGCAATATTCCGAAAAGATCAATGAAGAACGCCGCATCCGTCAGCAGGCACTTGATAGTCTGAGTGAATATGAGCGCGTTAATAAAGCCTGTCAGTAGTTCTCCAGAAACACAAACCCGCAGCGAGGAGGAACAAGCTGCGGGTTGAATATCAAATAGATGGTCGGTCTATTTCGGTGTTTGGTGATAAGCCTTAAGTGCTGAAACATTTAAATTCTTATCTTCTTTTAATATGACAGATGATTGTGTCTAAAATTTGTGCGGCGCGCGCCATAATCGTGCCATATTTCAATATTTTTGGTGCAGTACGAAAAAAAAATAGTGTTTTTTGTGTATTTTCAACGTGTTAATGGTCGCAAAGAGTCATGCGAATCTGCTATCCTGCGACAAAATTACCAGACAAATCAGTCATTTTTTTGAAGAAAAAGGCTGTTTTGCTCACAAAAATACAATGACAGGGAGTTCCTATGACCAATTTTATACATCAATCTGCCGACCATATCTGGATGACAGAGCCGGTTTTATTCCATTGCAATCAGCAAACAATGGCGACCAATACCTATCAAAGTGAAGACCCTCCGGATATTGAGGAAGTCCAGCATCGCGCCAAGCTCGAGTTTCGGGCATTTCGTGATCGATTGGTTTCTGCCGGTGTCAATGTCACGACTGTTCAAGGGCACCACGATTCGCCGGATGATATTTTTCCCAATTGGGCGTCTGCGCATGTTGATGAGAAGGGCGAGCGGTTTATCATCTATTATCCGATGCTCAATGAAAATCGTCGCATCGAGCGTCGTCCCGAGATGAAGGCTGTTCTTGAGCGTCAATATCGTGTGGCGCTTGATATGAGTCATTATGAGTCACAAAATCTTGCGCTTGAGAGTACATCAGCCTTATGGATGGACCGCGTGCACAAGGTTGCTTACTCATCCCATTCTGCGCGCGCCAATCAGGATCTTGCCCGCGAATGGTGTGATTTTATGGGCTATAAATTCGTTCCGTTTGAAACACGCAATCATGTGGGTAAGCCTGTTTATCACACGGATGTGATGATGTTTATCGGCACAGACTTTATTGGCGTGTGCCTTGAATGTATCGTACCGGAAGATCGTGCGCGAGTTAGAGACTCTTTAGAGGCGACAGGTCGCGAGATTATAGAGATCAGAAACGAACAGCTTTTGTCTTTCTGCGGAAATTGTTTAGAAGTCGTTGCGCGGGACGGGTCAAAAAAACTTGTGATGTCCGCATCGGCTTATCATGCCTATACGGATGAACAAAAAGCACAATTTTTGAAACATGTTTCCGAGATTGTTTATTCCGATTTACCGACCATCCAGAAATATGGCGGCGGTGCTGCACGCTGCATGATGATGGAATTGTTTTAGACGGGTTGTATTCTATCAAAACCATGGATAACAGCGCCCGATCTTTGATCTTCAAAAACGAGCGCTGTTTTTAAAGAGTGGTGCTGTGCTACGCGTGTTATTTTGTGTGGCGGGAATTTTCCTGAAGTGAAGCAGCTGAATCTATCGCCTTTTGTGAGATAGTATACAGTTTCGCCAATCACTATTTCCTGATCGCATAAGTTTTCCCATTTGTGGAATATACCGCAGCCCTGTGTTTCTGCTACAGACAAGTGACGGAACGTATCCGCTGATAATTGTATTCCTGCCGTTCTTTCTGCTCTACGTAGGGGTTCCAGCAAGAAATCCGATGCGTAGGTGTTGTAAAAATCAGCTTCGAGAGACTGGTCATACGCCCACAGAAACTTCCCTCCGATTTTTGCAAGTTCTGCCATCCTGTCCAGATGGTCTCCCACTTTCCCATGTGGAAAGTGGGTCATAGGGCATCGTTCAAAGTTTGTCATGCTGCCTGTGCTTATGACGAGAGCCGCATTGTATGGGATATGGCCCAGTGATGCCTTCATAAAATCAGATTGGAAACTTACAATGTCCACATGCGGCAAATGCTTTGATACTTCTTGCGTGCTTTGTTTATTAAATTCTTCGGATAATTCGATGATGATGACGCGTTTCAGAGACGCTACTCTTTCGAGAATCCTAAGTTCTTTTTCACGAACAGATCGGCTAGGGCCGGGGCCGATCAGAATGGCTGTGTCTAGAGAACCTATCCAGTTGACAATCTCTCCCATATTTTTCTTTATCTGGGAGACTTCTCCGTCGAACGGGCCGTAGTCGGGTTTGAGAATGGATTGGAAGATGCGTGGGCCGTTGCCTTTATAAAGCTCTTCGCCAAAGTTTCCCCACGTTTTTCCATGAAATAATCTGCCTAGACAGAGTGCCAACGGGGGATCTGCTGTTTCTAGCGGCAAGTTCACGGATGAACCTCTAGCGAATGCCCATAATGGCAGGTCCGGCCAATCCCAACATCACGTCTCCACCTGTAGGGCCTGTACCTGTTGGTGCGGCCGGAGGAGGTGTTTGCTTTATTGTCCGTTTTGCAGGGTTCTCGGTATCGATACCTGTCTTTTTGTGCCAGGCCTTGAAGTGTTTAACCAATGCATCTTCGAGTTTCTTGCCGTGAGACGTGTTCGCTCCACTAAAGGCTTCAACCAATGTGCGGATGGTTTCTTTCTCATTGAACAGAACAATGCCAGCTGATTTCCACTCATCCATTTCTTCACGGGTCGGGAATGTATAATAACCCGATCTGTCTTCGTTCTGCGGATGTCCGATAGGTGCAAAATCCGAAACCAGATTATCCAGCAAATGTTGAATAGCTTGACTGCCTGCTTTGACTAACCCTACTTGAGCAGCGAAAGCTGTCGGATTTGTTTCGTTTGTGAAAGCTGTGACTTCCAGAATATTTCCGGTATCAATCCCTTTGTCTTTTTTATCCAAAGAGAAGCTGTCAACCTTATGCATGGTCACGCCATATTGAGGCGGTTTTTTTCTTTTTCCTGTTGCGTATTCGAACATGGTACGCATGGTCGGCATTACACCACGGAAGTCGGGCAAAATACCTGAGTGCAAGTTAAAGAAAATTCCGTCCGGATTGCCGTGGTTTACAGCGTCAACAATCGGTTGGTGAAAGATTTGTGTGCTGCGCAAAGAGATTGCTGCGTGAATGTCGTCACGGGCTGCAATTTTTTTAACAAATTCAGGATCGTTTACGTTCGGGACGATTTCGCTTTCAAGACCATAAACTTCGACTAATTGTTCAGGGCTTCTGTTTTTAGCGCAGACGCTTGGCTTCTCATCAATGAATGGGTAAACAGTCTCGTTCAGCAAAATTCTGTCGTGAAGTGCAAATTCTTTTAGTTCGGGCAGGTTGGCATTCGCGGTGACAACGTGGCGCGCAAAATACAGCACAGGTGTAAAGCCTGCGTCAATTACTTGTTTGACAGCTCTGTTGAGGATGAGGTGCGCGGTGATGTCCTCTCCAACAAAGAATAAAATTTTGTCTTTTTGTGCGTTACTCATTTACTGCCGCCTTTTGGGCCCCAGAAAGTTTTTTACCTATGTTGTCCCATGCGATGTTGAACAGAACTCGGAAAGACTGAGAAAATTCAGCCTGATTGAGTACAACAACAGAAACAGCATTATCTTCAAAGTTTACAAATGCAAGATAGTCGCCATATGCATACATGGCTCTATCAGTCAGCATTTCTTCAGGGAACCATCTGTATTCCGCGAAGTCTTTAGAAATCAGCTGTTGCTCGCCGTCTTTGGTTGCAATCTTGTATTTGATCTTGGTTCCAAGATCCTGCATCCGTTTCGAATGCATCTTTAACCAGTCATCGCCAAGCCACTTGATCCAGTTCGCAGGCTTTGCGTTGAACAATACGATCTCTCCGCCATATGCGCTCGCGACATCGTATACATGATCCATAAAATCTCTCAGACCCGTCGTTCCGGTATGTGTCTGAATGAACGCGTTCTGTTTTCTGATTCCATCCATGCCGATGAATTCAATTCCTTCGCGTTCGAATGCGGTCTTGATAACTTCCAACGTATTCGCACGTGGTTGTGTCAATCCGTTCTCGATACTTCCAATAGACGTGGACGAGATTCCCGTCCGCTCGGACAGGTCTCCCTGTGACCAGTTTAAGATTCCGCGTGCTCCGCGTATCTGAGCTGTTGTAATCATGCTTGTCCTAAAATATCTGCTTGGGACTTATGTTTATCCCAACTTCTTATAGAGGGAAAGTAAAAAATGCGCAAGAAATATATGACAAATGATTTAAGGTTGTGGGGATAAATCATTGCATTACCCAGCTTTTTTTAACAAACCGTCCCGACGGAGCAAGGCATTGGGGTCTGCGTCGCGTCCGCGGAAGTTTCTGTAAAGTATCGCAGGGTGCTCTGAGCCGCCTTTTTCAAGGATTTCTGTGCGATAGCGGTGTGCTGTTTCGGGGTTGTATAGCCCTGTTTCCAAAAAGGCTTCGAAAGTATCGGCATCCAGAACCTCAGCCCATTTATAGGAATAATATCCTGAGGAATAGCCTCCCGCAAAGATATGACTGAATGAGTGCGACTGTGTGCCACCCATGCGCGGGAAGAACCGGACGTCTTTCATGACTTCATCTTCGAATTTTGCGATGTCTGTAATCGATTCGGGTGCGCGCAGGTGCCATTCCATATCGAGAATCGAGTATCCCATCTGGCGGACCCCCATCCATCCTGACATAAAGTTTTTGGCGGTCCGCATTTTTTCAATGAGGTCAGCGGGGATCGGCGCGCCAGTTTCATAGTGTGCGGCAAAGCTGTTGAGCGTTTCCGGTTCATAGAGCCAGTTCTCTTGCAATTGAGACGGAAGTTCTACGAAATCCCACAAGACATTTGTCCCGGATTGTGACGAGTAGGTTCCTTTTGCGAGCAGTCCGTGTGTGGCATGGCCCATTTCATGGAACAAGGTTTCAACTTCATCAAATGTCAGAAGCGGTTGTTTGTCACCAGTCGGTTTTGTGAAGTTACATACAATGGCCACAACCGGACCTGCGACTTCGCCGTGAAAGAGGCCGCGATCACGATAAGATGTCATCCATGCACCCGGTTTTTTGCCCACACGCGGATAAAAGTCCGTATAGAACGTGCCGATAAACTCGCCTGTGTCTTTATCAGTTACGTCATAGGCTGTGACGTCTGCGTGCCATGTCGGTAAGTCTTTTGCAGGGGTGAAGACAAGGCCGAAGAGTTTCGAAAAGTGATCGAATGTGCCTTTCAAAACGCGGTCGAGTGGGAAGTAGGGGCGCAAATCTTCATCGGAGAAATGATAGAGTTTTTCCTTGAGTTTCTCGGAGTAATATCCCACATCCCACGGCATCAAGTCTTCGATGCCGTCTGTTTCTTTTGCGAATTTCTTGATGTCTTCCAAATCTTTTAAAGCACCAACACGGTATTGTTCCTTCAGGTCTTTGAGGAAGGCCATTACTGTTTCAGGCTTTTCCGCCATGCGGCGTTCCAGTGTGTAGTGCGCGTGCGTGTCGTAGCCGAGAAGGCGCGCACGTTCGTTTCTGAGTTTGACGATTTTAAAAATTGTTTCGGTGTTATCGAATTCGTCACCGCACGCACGAGAGCTGAAGGCGCGCCAGATTTTCTCGCGCAGAGGACGCACGGATGAATAGGTCAGGAACGGGCCGAAGCTTGGGAAATCGAGTGTGAAAAGCCATTTGGAATTTTCACCTTTTTGCTCGGCTTCATATTTTGCGCCGTCGATCGCAGTTTGCGGAAGGCCTGCCAAATCTTTTTCATCGTCGATCCACATTTCAAATTTCTCGGACGACTTCTTCACATTGTTTGAGAAGACAGGGGATAGGGTGGACATGGCTTCGTTGATCTTACGTAGCTCAGCTTTTTTTGCATCATCGAGTAATGCCCCACCGCGTACAAAGTTTTTGTAGGTATCGTCCAGAAGCGTGTGTTGTTCTGTTGAAAGACCCAGCGTATCTTTGACATCGTAAACGGCTTTGACCCGTTTAAAGAGGTCGGCGTTCAGAATGATGTCGCTGCCGAAATTGGCTTGGATTGGGCCGATTTCCTCTGCCAGAGCCTGAAGGCCGTCTGTGCCAGCAGCGGAGAGCTGGTTATAAAATATGGATGTGACAGTGCCCAATGTCTCCGAAGAGGTTTCGAGGGCCACAATGGTATTTTCGAATGTGGGCGTATCGGAATTATTGATAATTTTGTCGATATTAGCACGTGCTTCTGCAATGGCGGCTTCAACAGCAGGTTTGAAGTGTTCTTCTTTGATCAGGTCAAATTGCGGCGCGTGGTTACGCAGCGGTGACAGGGCCAGAAGAGGGTTGTGCGACGACATATTCCATTTCCTTTCAATTAAAGTCCGAATACAATATATGGCTTAATGATGGAAACGCCAAGGTCTGAACAGTTTGATGATATATATTTTGCGGTCGAAAACGGTTTGGCCGAGAGTCGCTATGTCTTTTTAGAACAAAATTACCTGCCGGAGGGCTTTCAGGGCAAGCCCAGATTCACGATTTGTGAAACAGGTTTCGGAACAGGGCTTAATTTTCTGTGCGCTTGGACGTCTTTTGAAGAGCATGCCGAGAGTGGCGCGCAGCTAACTTACATCTCTTTCGAGAAATTTCCGCTTTCCAAAGCCGATATTGCAAAATATCTGGCGCATTGGGCGCATGAGTTCGGCGGACGTCTGGATCGATTGGTCGAGCTTTATCCCCTTAGAATCGGCGGGTGGCATAAAATTCGTGTTAGCCCGTCCGTGACGCTGCTTTTGATCTTTGATGATGTGAATAGGGCATTACCACAGCTAGATGAGCCAGTGGATTGTTGGTTTTTAGACGGGCATGCGCCTGCCAAGAACCCTGATATGTGGTCTGAGGCTGTTTTTGCTGAAATGGGGCGATTATCTGTTGAAGGTGCCCGGTTTGCCACGTTTACAGCTGCAGGCTTTGTCAGGCGCGGGTTGGAAGCTGTCGGGTTTGAAGTCTCTAAGGTGCGCGGGTACGGCCATAAGCGCGATATGAGTGTTGGTGTCTTTAAAGGCGCGCGTATAAGAGAAGACGGGCCGATGCTTCCCGAAAAGGTTGCTGTGATCGGCGGCGGCATTGCCGGAACAAGTGTGGCTTATGTTTTGCAGCGGCGCGGGATAAGCGTTGATTTGTTTGAGCCGACAGGCCTAGCAAGCGGAGCATCGGGGAATGAGCGCGGGCTTTTCAATCCGCGCTTTACGGCACAGCGCGGGAATGAGTCAGATTTTTATTCCTCGGCGTTTCAACAAACGATCCGTATCTTTGAAACTTTGAGCCCTCATCATGATATTGGCTATGAGCGTTCTGGCAGTCTGCACCTTGTTCAAGATGACGCGAAGATGAAGCGGATGAATGGGTTCCTTTCAACTTGGGATTGGCACGAGGATCATGCGCAGCTTCTGGATCAGGGCATGGCGCGCGAAATATGTGGAGCTCCCATAAAGTTCGGTGGGGTTTATTTGCCTGATGCAGGGTTGGTGTCGCCGTATCGCGTGGTTCAAGCTTTGGCAGAGGATACGGTCGTTATTGATGAAAAGGTTCTGTCTCTGGAGAGGAAGAATTCTTCGTGGATTGTAAACGGGCGCAGCTATGATGCTGTTGTCCTGTGTTGCGCGGTGCATGTCATTGGTTTTGAGGAATTGAACTGGCTTCCTGTATCGACTGTGCGGGGTCAGATTACCTTGATTGAGACGGAAACTTCATGTCAGTCCTTAAAGGTCAATTTATGCTATGGCGGATATGCCAGCAAGCCTTTTGACGGACGAATGGTTGTGGGGTCAACTTTTCAGCCGTGGCTGCATGATGCGGAAGTGCGCGAGGACGATCATGCGGATGTTTTGGATAAGTTATCCCATGTTGTCGACGGGTTTGATCCAGCTACGGCTAAGATTGTCGGGGCCCGTGTCGGGTTTAGATGTGCCTCCAAGGATCGTGTGGCTGTGATCGGGCGTGTTCCTCAAACCGAGGGACTTTATGTGAGCGTGGCGCACGGGTCTCATGGGTTAACAAGTGCCGTGATGGGGGCTGAAATCATTGCGGCACAGATGACCGGAGAGGTTCAGCCTGTGCCGCGGAATGTCTATCGTTATGTTGATGCACACCGATTTCTGGATCGGTAATTAAAAGCCGTTCAGTGTATCGTAGAACATCATTTCACTGATTTCGAATTCATCGCTATCCAAAGAGGTCGAGTCCTGATTTTGGGAGACGGTGATTGTTTGTGCCGGTTGCACGGTTTTATGGTCGAGTTGCTGGATGGTGTTTTTCGGGAAGATCGTCAACAGCAAGATCAGACAGGCTGCCGTTGCCAATCCGCCTGACCACCAGCCTGTCTTTGTCCAGCTGATTGTCGGGGTTCGATTCTGTGCCGGTGCGCTGACTTGTGCATGTGTCAGAGCATTGGCCACCATAGCGTCCAGTTTGTTCTTTGGCAGAATTGGGGCCACGTTTGCCTCCATATCAATTAAATCAAACGGGTCTTTGATTTCCCTAGTAGGATTGTGTTGCGATGTCATGGTTCTCTCCGTTTATGTTAGCGGGTATCAGACTTCCCAAGGCCTTTAGTCCGCGTGCAATCAAATGTTCAACTGCTTTTTCCGTTGTCTTCATGGCGTTTGCCACTTCCTTACGGCTGTTTTCATGAAAGTAAGTCAGAAGCAGGGCTTCTCCTTGTCTTTCAGGTAGGCGCTCGATGGCTTGTAAAAGCAATGAGCGATATTCGTTGGTCATGACCGTAGCCGTAGCCGTTTCCGGGACTTCGATTTGCTCGGGTAATTCCTCGTTTTTATTCTTACGCGACCTGTGCACGTCCATACAGGCGTTATAGGTAATGCGCGATACAAATCCTTGAACAGACCCGCCTGATTGCCATTTCGGGGCAAACTGCCAGAGCTTGATCAGAACTTCCTGCGAGACATCTTCTGCTGTTGCACGATCTCCGGAGAGAAGGCGATAGGCCAGCGCGAATATCTTTTGACCCAGTGCGTTCGAGAGCTCGCGGAAGGCGCGTTCATCGCCTTTCGCTACCCGTTCCATATACTCGGTCAGTACGTGGTTCTCCATACGTTGTTCCTTGTTCCTTCGGTTTTAGCTACTCAGAAGTTGCAGGGGTTTCAGATGTCGATCCTCTTTCTTTCATTTTTTCACGCCATTGAGCTTTTTTGTCACCCATTTTTTCGCCCATTTGTCCGTCGTCATTTTTACCTTGGAAGCGCTCTTTGAATTTCTCACGGAATTTTTCGCGCATCGCTTCACGGCCTTTTTTCATTTCCTCGGGCGAGAGTTTTCCGTCTTTATTAGTGTCTATTTTTTCAAACATTTCGTCCAATTTTGCTTTGTGGGCTTCAAGCATTTCTTCCTTGGTCAGGAAGCCATCCTTGTTTGTATCTGCTTTTGCGAACATTTCGGCGCCACGCTTTTGCATTTCTGCTTGACGTTCTGCCATCTTGTCAGGGTCGCCATACGGACGATCTCCTTGTGGGCCGTTGCCTCTCATATTCCCCATATCTTGCGGGCGCTCGTCACCCATAGGCGGAGGAGGGGTGTCATCTTGTGCCATTGCGGGAAAACCCGAGGTCAGAAGGAGTGCCAGTGCCGAAAAGGCTAGTAGTTTGCTTTTTGTATTCATTTTTGGTGCCTCTAATTCTTTTTGCATGTCCAGTTTATCAAATATCGGTGTCATGTGAATATAACGACTGAGATGGAATATCCCCCCCGCTTTTTCTCTCAATGTGACTATTTTACGAAATTTATTTTTTTTTAAGGGAGATTCTCTATAATTTTCATATAATCAGGGGGCTTAATCGTGGGTATTTCAAGTGTTGACAGCGGAATAGATGCCGGTTTCAGTCTTACTGAACAATATAACCCTGCTTCGAGTGGTATACAGGCCAATGCGCCTGATATGTCGCCATCGCCAACCTCCCCGCAAGGGCCGCAACAAGTTGCGGATGTATCCAGTACGCTCAACAGCGTGAAAGAGACTGTCGGAAACCTCGTTAATCGAAACTCACGACCCTCGAGTAACAATGCGACCGCTACAATCGGGCTTAGAGGCTAGCTGGCTTAGCGGCTTTTGCTTTACATCTCCAAAAAAGGAATTTTCCAGGTTGTGCCAATTATATGGCGACCATAGCGGTTTGGGACACGACTGGTCTGGTTGGCGTGTTGACCTGCTGATCGGGTAGCGTGGCGTCCTGAGCAGGGGTCTTCGGTGCTGCTGTTTCTGCGGGCTGTGTTGTTTGATCGGCATTTTCACGAAATGCCGAACAGTCAGCTGAATTTTGAGGTGAAGGTTGCGCATCGCCAGATTTTTGAGCGGTGCATTCTGCGGCGTTGGCAGAGAATTCCGATTTTTTTGCCGATGCCTCATTTTCTGATTTTGCTTCCGGATCAGGAAGCAGAGATTCTTTCATGTCTTTGATTTCTTTTTTGACTTGATCAAGGACGTACGGGTTCGGGCGGCTTATGCGATTTTCACCAATTTCTGTCAGATATCTTTCTGCCTTAAGTTTCAAATCATTAGGGATGTCCTTTACTTTATCTGGATCGACATCAAATAGTTTTGCAAATTTTGCTTTTTTCTCTTCTTCTGTGAGTTCCATAGGTGTGTTTGCAACGAACGACCCGTCCTTTATCATCTCTTCTAAAGTGTCTACGTATTTCTGCGGGTTATCTACGAAAAGACTGCCTGCGTCATCGACGGATATGCCCAGACGTTTCGCAACATTTTCATCCATCGTGACGTAGACTTCTTCTTCGGCACTTTCTCTGAGGCGCTCATCCATTGTTTTTTGGGCAATATCAGTTTTGTCGATTGCAGGTGTGGCTGCAGGTGTCGTCGGTGATGTATCTTCGACAAATAGCCGACGTGTTGCGCCGACATATTGTTCAGCCATTTTCTTGACCAGATCAGGGCTTTCGACTTTTTTCTGTAGTTCGCCTTTCGTTTCGAGTTCTTTGTAGGCTTTAAAGACTTCGGGTAATCGTTCAGTCGGAAGGCCATAATACTCGTCCATATTGACGCCCATTTTTTTCATGATCCTGTCTTCAATATTAGAATCATAAGCTTGGTGTGACGTCGGGAAGTCCCCTGATTTCAGCTTTTCTTCCAGCGCATTTGCGTATCTTTGGGGGTCGGATTTTCTTAGATTTTCAGCATCTTCAAGATTTAAGCCCAATTCTTTGGAGACAGCATGGTCCATCTCTTCTTTCAGGTCTTTAATTGCCGTCATGTGTTTTTGTGTGACACCTGTATACTCGACACCTTCTTCAATGAACATGCTGGACGCGTGGGTATGATCCCCTTGGACGGTTGCGAGAATACGAATGTCTACCCAAGCTTGTGCAACATCATGATGTCCTGCTTCGCGCATGGATTTGAGTGCGGCAAGATCCGACAGTGTCTCATGGTCAAGA
>QKCR01000050.1 GCA_003245575.1 Alphaproteobacteria bacterium
TAGGAGAAAGTTACAGTCTCGAATTGCCGTTAGTAGGCGAGTTTCAAGCGATGAACATTCTCTGTGCGGTCGGTCTTGTTATGGCGAATGGAAAATTTAAAGTCGCGGATATTCTCTCTGCGGTAGAAAAAATTTCCGGAGTAGCTGGCCGTCTACAATTGGTCAAAGGGGCACCGACAGGATGTGCTGTCTATGTCGATTATGCCCACACGCCTGACGCCCTGGAAAACATTTTGAATGCCCTACGTCCGCATACACAAAACCGTCTGATCTGTCTGTTCGGTTGCGGCGGTGATCGTGATAAGGGCAAGCGCCCGCAAATGGGTGAAATCTCAACGCGTTTGGCTGATGTCACAATCGTCACCGATGACAACCCACGCTCAGAAAATCCTGACCAAATTCGCTTGGATATTTTGGAAGGTGCAGGCGAAGGGGCAAAAAATATCGGCGGACGTCACGAGGCTATTCGTGAAGCCGTCAAAATGATGGAAGCGGGAGATGTTCTGGTTCTGGCAGGAAAAGGCCATGAACAAGGGCAAATCTTTGCAACGCATACCGAACATTTCGACGATGTCGAAGAAGCCGAAGCTGCCCTGAGGGAGGTTTTTGCTTAAATCAATTCTTCTAACCTTTCTACCTGCCTTTCTTTATCTGCGTATTTCCTAGCCTATCTATCCCACCGCGGTGCAATGCCGCAAACAGAAAGTACATTACCTATGACCGCACATTTATCTTCAAATGCACTTTGGACTTCTAAGGAAGCTGCCGCTGCAACAAACGGTACAGCCTCAGGGGAGTGGACAGCAACAGGAGTCGCCATTGACAGCCGCAGCGTCAAACAAGGAGACTTGTTTATAGCCATTCGCGGAGACAATACAGATGGTCATAAACACGCAAAGGCAGCATTGGATAACGGTGCCGTCGCAGTCGTCCTGGATCAGGATGTCGAAGGTGTTCCGGTTGAAAAAGTTCTGAAAGTTGCGGATACATTCAAGGCTATGCAGGATTTGGGTATCGCTGCGCGCAACCGCTCAGCCGCAAAAATCATCGGGATTACAGGGAGTGTCGGTAAAACAGGTACAAAAGAAATGCTGGGTCGTGCTTTTTCTGCACTCGGTCAAACCCATTTCTCCGAGAAAAGTCTCAATAACCATTGGGGCGTCCCACTATCTTTGAGCAGAATGCATGCAGGGTCTGACTTTGCCGTATTCGAGATGGGTATGAACCACGCAGATGAGATCACACCTCTGACCAACATGGTAAAACCGCACGTCGCAATTATTACAACAGTAGCACCAGTGCATATCGAACATTTTCCCGAAGGGCTGTCAGGTATTGCAAAGGCCAAAGCAGAAATTTTCAACGGTATGGATCAACATGGAATTGCCATTCTTAATCAGGATAATTCCCAATTCGAAGTCCTGAAAGAGGCGGCCCAAAAATGTGGCATCAAGAAAATCTTCTCCTTTGGAAAAACAGAAGGCGCAGATGCTCAATTGCTTGATTGCCTGATTGCAGCAAACGGAACACGCATTAGCGCAAAAATTATGGGTGAAGAAATTTCCTTTACCCTGAAAGACGCTGGGGAGCATATCGCCTTAAATGCATTGTCAGTCCTTCTGGCTGTCAAATTGATGGGCGAAGATGTGTCAAAAGCTGCTAAAGCTTTGAAGGGGATTGAACCCCCTGCGGGACGCGGGAAACGCGAATATATTGATATTGGTGACAAAAATAACCCGATTACCTTGATTGACGAGAGTTATAATGCGTCGCCAATAGCCATGGAGGCTGCCTTTAAAGTAATGGCTCTCATTGATCCGGGCCGTGGTGGTCGCCGCATTGCGATTTTAGGTGATATGTACGAGTTAGGCTCTAACGCCCCACAAATACACAAAGATTTGGCTTTGCCGCTTCAGGCCGCAGGTGTTGATTTGGTCTATACATGTGGGCCATTGATGAAAAACCTATATGATGCTATTCCTGAGCAAAATAGAGGTGCTCATACGGAAAATGCCCCCGAGCTGGCCCAAATCGTTCCTGACGTGTTGGTGCCGGGTGATGTCGTCCTTGTGAAAGGATCACGAGGCGGTGGAGACATCCCGAGAATGCAAATGGTTGTCGAGGCCCTTCGTGAAATGCCGAAGAAAATGTCTCAGGCCGCCAATAAAATATCAAAAGGAAACTAACATGCTGTCATGGCTCTCAGAACTCAAAGATATCAGTATCTTTTTCAACCTGTTCAACTACGTATCCTTCAGAACAGGCGGCGCAGTTCTGACAGCCTTCATCATGTCTTTATATATGGGCCCACGCATGATTGCATGGTTACGGTCTTTGCAAGGTGCGGGGCAACCAATCCGTGATGACGGTCCTGAAACCCATTTGAAAAAAGTCGGAACTCCGACAATGGGCGGACTGATGATCCTAATTTCGGTGACAACGAGTACACTGCTTTGGGCGCAATGGAATAATCTGCTGGTGTGGATGGCCTTGCTCGTGATGGTCGGTTTCGGAGCGCTCGGGTTTATGGATGATTACCTAAAACTTACCAAACGCAATACAGACGGTCTTTCCGGAAAGAAGAAATTGATTGGTCAATCCATCATCAGCCTGATTGCGACAATCGGAATTGTTTATGTATTGCCTGATGACATTCAAACCGATGTCGCTATTCCGTTCTTCAAAGACTTCTTTGTACCTCTCGGATATTTCTTTTTCCTATGGTCAATTCTGGTCATGATTGGCGCATCTAACGCCGTCAACCTGACAGACGGACTTGACGGTTTGGCAATTGTGCCTGTAGCAATCGCCGCAGCTTGCTTCGGCTTGATTGCTTATCTGGTCGGACGAGTGGACTTCTCGGAATATCTTCAAATCCCTTACGTTCCTGGAACTGCTGAACTTGCCATTCTCTGTGGAGCGCTGGTTGGCGGGGCCATGGGGTTCTTGTGGTTTAATGCCCCGCCAGCCATGATTTTTATGGGGGATACAGGCTCTCTTTCGATGGGCGGCGTATTGGGAACAATCTCTATTATGGTCAAGCACGAGTTGGTTTTGGCAATTATCGGCGGACTTTTCGTCATGGAAACGGTCTCGGTTATTATTCAAGTTGCCTCATTCAAGCTACGTGGAAAACGCGTTTTTCTGATGGCACCGATCCACCACCATTTTGAAAAGAAAGGCTGGTCTGAGCCGACTGTCGTAATCCGTTTCTGGATTATTGCTATGGTTCTGGCCTTAATCGGACTTTCGACTCTTAAACTGCGTTAGGAAAGAATATGATTAACCTCGAGACATTGCGCGGACTAAAAATTGCAGTGATGGGGCTGGGAAAAACGGGCCTCTCGGCAGCAAGTTTGTTGCAGGATGCAGGTGTCGAGGTTTGTGTCTGGGATGATGCAGAAGATAAATGTGCAGCGGCAGAAGCCGAAGGATTTTTGGTGAAAGATCTGCGCGTTATGCCGCTTGAAAATCTGAATGCAATTTTATGGTCTCC
>QKCR01000009.1 GCA_003245575.1 Alphaproteobacteria bacterium
CGTTAACCTGAATAGTGCCGGAGTTGTCAAATTTTAATTTCAGACAAGAACGCCTGTGAAAACAGGTGTTTTTTGTTGAAGACATATCATACACATGCAACATAACTTGCACAATCACTTTCAAAAATCATCTAGAGTGAGTTGTGTCGCTCCGTCTTGAGATTGAGACAGGACAACTTCATAGCCAATAGACTTGTATCCACTTCGCCGCTTTGCGTACATCCTCGCAATAACGGGCACTTCAAAATCCACATAATCGTAGATAACAACCTTCTTCTTTGCTTCATTGAGCCGATGTAGGCGGCCTGCATATTGGATAAGTGTTCCTCGCCAGGAAATTGGTAGCGTTAGAAACAAAGTATCAAGACGTGCATCGTCAAAACCTTCCCCCAAATAGCGGCCTGTAGCAACAATCACGCGCGGTTCATCAGCAGGTACGTAAGCTATGTGTTCCATAAGCTGCCTGCGTTGCTTTCTACCCATTCCACCGGCCATCGTAAATACGTTTTGGATATGTTCGGCAAGTAGATAAGCCAAAACATCTACATGCTCACGACGTTCAGTCAATACAACCGGATTTCGGTGTTTTGACACTGCAATTACGACATCGTCAACAATCATACGGTTGCGTTCATCATCCTTGGACAGCAAAGTGTATAACTCTTGAATGGGTATTGTGGAAGTATCCTGAATGTAACCAGATAGACGGAACTTTGTCGGACGTACGACCACATTATGATCGAAAGGCCGATGTTTAGCTTGCCGGCGGTCATCAACCTTGTACCGAACAGGGCCGCATTGCATAAAAATGATGGGATGATGTCCATCTTTTCGCACCACTGTAGCAGATAAACCGGTAACATATCTGGCTTTAGTTTGCCTGACCACCTGCTCAAAGCTAACTGCAGAAATATGGTGGCATTCATCAACGATTAAGTATCCATATTGCCCAACCATATCGTCCACAATGCCTTTTCGACTGAGGCTTTGTATCATCGCAACATCAACATTCCCGGTGAGCTTGTGCTTGCCTCCGCCAATTTGACCAATCTGCTGGGGCTCCATTCCCAGAAATTGGCTCAATGTGTTCACCCATTGATCAAGTAACTGCCGACGGTGGACAACAATCAGTGTATTGACATTGCGTTGAGCTATCAGATAAGCCGCCACGACAGTCTTACCAAAAGCAGTCGAAGCAGCTAGTACACCTGTCTCATACGCTAACAATGCTTCAGCTGCTTTTTGTTGTTCAGAGCGTAGTTCGCCCTGAAATTGAAGTTCAAGAGATGTTCCCTGAAAACGTTCGTCTGTCAATTTCGTCTCGATATTTAGGGATTTCAATAGCTCAAGCAGTTCATCGAGACATCCCCTGGGTAGTGCCAGATGTTTTGGAAAATATTCGCTGCAGCTGATAATTCGGGGTTTGCCAAATGTTGAAAAACGCATTCTTTGCGCTTGATAAAATTCTGGATTTTGAAAAGCTGCCAAACGAATCAGACGATTTCGCAGTGATGGCGTGAGATCAGCAAGTGGCAGATAGATTTGGTTACCAAGGACAATGTCAATGGACGTTGGAAATGGGCCAAGCATCGGTAGATTTTTTTGTTTTTTCGACGGCGGAGCTTCCCAGGGGTGATCTTCATTTTCTTCGATAACAGGTACGCGAACCCCCGTCAATTCTCCAGCGCTTTCGGCTGTTGCGACAAGTGTTTTAACTTCAGAGCTTGTCATTTTTTGAACCGATGAAAGAAACGCCCATTGATCTTGATATGGTGTAAAACTTTCATCCACAAACAGACTGTTTCCATTTTCGCGTGGCTTTTTTTGCAGCGGCAAGGCAATCAGGTTTCCAAAGCCTCCCTTTGGTAAGGTGTCTTGGCTGGGGAAAAAACGGTCGTAGGAATCGAGACCAATCTCTGGACGATTTTGCATTGTTTCGGTCAAGAGAAAAGTTCCCAATTTTCGAGCCAGGACTGCAGCAATGGGTTCAGAAAAGAAAATCCAAATATGTCCGCCATTACCTGAGCGCGAACGTTCCAGAGCTGCGGGCACTCCAAATTCTTTGCACGTATTGCAGAATGCTCGCGCATCATCCTTCCAAAAAGCCTTGTCAAAATCTGCTGCTAAAAACCAACAGGTTTCATCAAGTAACATGGGGTAAACGCCGATTGTAAAATCCCGTCCTGATCGGTCTTGCGGGTCCATGCCCAACAAGTGATTACGAATGACATCGTCTGTTACCGGTAAAAATAGACGATGAATACAGTCTTCACAGCGAATTCTAGGTTTTTCACATATTCCACTGACCCATTCGTTATGACAAACAGGTTGATATCCTTTTTTGCCTGTTTTCAAACTCTCAAATCTTTTTGGATAGACATCTTCGCGTCCACGAAACAAGCTGCGAAAAAGATTGATTTTGGCTTCTTCGGATGATTGATTGGTGATGGTTGTTTCTAAAATAAGTGTGCCAAGATGTTTCAATGACGCCGATATCGAATTTCGTGCTTGCTTTAACTCTTTAATGCGCAGGAGCAAATTTGCCCTGTGGACATCCAAATTTTCCAGGTCTTGTTCTGCTTCCGCCAGAAGTCGATCAATTTCGTACAGTTCTGTCAACATCACCTCGCAAGTTGTGATTATACCCAGCCCTTCTTTTTCCAGCGACCAATGAGTGCACTGCGTCCCTTATATGCCTCCACTAACGCTCGCAGCCGAATGTCGAAATTGCCCTGTGTACCTTGGAATTCTGCTACCTGCTGGAGCTTATCTAGCAAAGCCGTAGCATAATCATAATTGCTGGCGGTATAACCGCTTTTCAGAGTGTTTTCAACATCCTGCCAGGTTTGCACTTCACGTTTTGCCAGTTCTTGCATTTCAGCAATGTGCTTTTTGCGTTTTTCACTAGCCTGTCGCTTGGCTTCAGCCCGGCGCAATCTTTCCGCAGCCTCGAGCAATTCGCCAAAGGTGCGCGGGTTGCTCTGTATGCTGGGCTTTGGCTTCTCAAACGATGATAATTTTTTACGTAGTGAGGCAACCGCACCCGGTTCGGAATTTACAATTTTGAGCAGGAATTCATCACATTCTTGGCGGGTGAGCCGCGAAATCGGGAGAGCGAAATCCGACCGTTGTGTGGAAGAAGACAGGTTGGGGCTTAGTTCCGCAGCGGCAGCCACTAGAAATGGGTCGATCTCAAAGAAATCCATAAAAGCATTAAGCGGGGGAGTCAGTTGCTTCAATCCGGCCCGGCCGATCTCGTCGTCCTCGATGTCTCGCTTCCGGGCGAGGACGGGATTTCGATTGCCCGACGTCTGCGCGCCGCGGGGACGATTCCGATTATCATGCTCACCGCCCTCGACGATGTCGTCGACAGGATCGTCGGGCTCGAGGTCGGTGCCGACGACTACCTGACGAAACCTTTCGACCTGCGCGAGCTTCGTGCGCGTGTGCGCGCGGTTCTTCGCAGGGCCGAATCGGCATCGAACGGCATCGCCGC
>QKCR01000064.1 GCA_003245575.1 Alphaproteobacteria bacterium
CGATAAAACAAAGCGGTGAATGCTATGAAGAATATATGGTAAATTAACAGATAAAACGTAGCCAAATTGCGGGATGTCTGTTATATTATTTAGGAAATTCATATAACCAAAAGAGGTAAACACAATGGAAATTCAAAAAACATATGTTATGCTAAAACCCACCTGCGTCCAAAGAGGACTCATTGGTGAGGTGATTTCACGTATTGAAAGGAAAGGGTACAAAATCATCGACGCGAAGATGATGTACCTGAATGAAGAGATTCTTCGCGAGCATTATGCACATCTTACCGACAAACCTTTTTTTCCTCAGATTCTCGATAACATGACGTCGGGGCCTGTGCTCGGTTTAATCGTTGAAGGGCGCAACGCTGTGGTGGGCATGAGGATATTAATGGGCGCCACCAAGTTTGAGGAGGCTGCCGCCGGCACCATCCGCGGCGATTATGCGAGCAGTACACGCGAGAACATCATCCACGGCTCAGATTCTTTGGAAAATGCCGAAATTGAAATAAAGAGGTTCTTTGGGTAGAGAGCGCCATTTGAGCGATATCGGCGATACGAGGGATATTGAATTTTGATCGAATTTGCAAGCCCCCGTTTTTCGCTGAATTGTCGCCCAAAGCTTTTATGAAAGAGTTATCACGTAGGGATGTTGAAAAAATGCTGTTGCTTATAAAGTGGCAGCTTTTTTATAAATGTGGCATGCAGAGCTTTTGTGATAGCACCAATTGTATCTCAAGATTCAGGAAGAACATAAAAACCAAGTAAAGTTTGCCGGGAAAGAATCGATATTTCTAATATAGCAATAAAAAGTTTTATATATTCTGAAAAGAATGTCATTATTAAAAAACCGGATATTGTAATAATTTTTGGGGAGATACCGAATGAAGAAGGGGAAAACAAAAAAGAAAACAAAAACTTTAAAAACAAGACTTATACTCTCGTTCATGGCTTTGGTCACAATCATTCTGGCATTAATAAGCGTGGTGGCTGTTTTTAGCGTGAGGGGAACTATCGTCAAGATTAACGACGATATGACAAAACAGGTCGTTTTGGCTCGGGCAGCTGAAATTGGCAAGTATATGCATGATGTTGAGAATGAGGCCAGAATATTGGCTGATAGTGATGAGTTTTTATCCGGCGATATGGGCACGATCAAAGCTAGCCTTGTAAAAAGACAGAAAAACCTCAGAACTGATTTAGAGATGATGTTCTATGCTGACAAAACAGGAGCGGCAGTCACATCTCTTGATACAAAGATTAATATCGCCGACAGGGCATATTTCGATGAAATCATCAACGGTGGAAAGGAATATGCGGTCAGCAACCCGGTAAAATCAAAAGCTACGGGAGAGACTGTGTTTGTGATAGCGGATGCTGTTAAAAACAGCGATGGTAAGACAATTGGGTTGTTCGGCACCACAGTGACACTGAACACGTTTAATGATATCATTGGCGCCATCAAGATCGGTGAAAAAGGGTATCCTTGGATTGTTGACAACACCGGTTTGGTTATTGCGCATCCGAACGAAGAAGTCAGGTTGGATCTGTCGATACAAAATTCGGCCGAACGCGGGTTTAGTGGGCTCAAAGAAGTCGGGGAAAAGATGCTGGGCGGCGAGGAAGGTATCGGGAACTATACTGATTCGTCGGGAGAAAAGATTTACGCTACTTATGCGCCGATCCCCAACTCACCCGGATGGTCCATTGCATATTCCATGAACGAAACAGAAATGATGGGGTCTGTGAACACGCTGACAATGCTGATTGTCATGATTGTGGCGGCGAGCCTCTTGATCGTAGGCGTTGTCACATACGTCTTATCTCGCGGTATTGTCAAACCTCTAAAGGCAGCGGCAGAATTGGCGCAAGCTTTGGCATCGGGCGAGCTGGACAAAACTGTAGATGTGAAGACAAAAGATGAAGTGGGGCAGCTGGCAAAAATTCTCGATAACGATGTGCGTATGGCGTTTAAAAACATAGAAAAAGCGCGCATAGTGACCGAAAAACAGGCCGTATACCGAAGGGGAGAAGTCGGCAAGCTTCTTAGTAACATTCAGCGTTTGTCGCGAGGAGAGCTGCTTTGCGATATCGTTGTGGCAGAGGCTGATGAAGATACCGAGACAATGCATCAGTTGTATACTGAGATTGCGTCAAATCTGTCTGTTGGTGTCAACGCAATAAAAGACTATATCAGTGAAATTTCCGATGTGTTGGCGCAAATGGCGAATGGCAATATGTGTGTCGGTATCGCGGCAGACTACAAGGGTGACTTTGTTACACTCAAGCAGTCTATTAATATGATTGCTGGGTCTTTGAACAGTACGCTGACAGAAATCAATGTTGCGTCGGCTCAGGTGGCTTCCGGCACTTCGCAAGTGTCTTCGGGCAGCCAAACCATTTCTCAGGGTGCGACGGAGCAGGCGAGTTCTATCGAAGAGCTGTCGGCATCCATTACTCAGATCGCGGCTCAGACTAAGCAGAATGCGGAAAATGCCAACAAAGCCAATGAACTGGCTCTGAGCGCGAAGACAGATGCTGTAAAGGGTAACGATCATATGAAAACGATGCAAGAAGCAATGTCGAAAATAAATGAATCGTCTCAGAGTATCTCTAAAATTATTAAGGTCATCGATGACATTGCGTTCCAGACCAATATACTTGCACTAAACGCCGCCGTGGAGGCAGCCAGGGCGGGTGTTCATGGCAAGGGCTTTGCCGTTGTGGCAGAAGAGGTGAGAAACCTTGCAGCCAGAAGCGCGAGCGCGGCCAAAGAGACGACAGAACTCATCGAAGGCTCCATAAGGAAAGTGGAAACAGGCACAAAGATCGCAGATCAAACAGCATCCGCTCTTGCCGGCATTGTATCAAGTGTTGAAAAAGCAGCAGAGCTCGTCGCGCAGATTGCATCGGCATCCAACGAGCAGGCCACTGGCATCTCGCAGGTAGATCGCGGCATCGAGCAGCTTTCGCAGGTGGTGCAGACAAATTCCGCAACTGCGCAGGAAGCGGCGGCAGCCAGCGAAGAGCTGTCCAGCCAGGCCGTGCTGTTAAAAACGATGGTGGATCAATTTAAACTGAATGAAACAGATGCCAATATGCTAGAGGATACTAAAAATACACATGTATTGCACGAAGGAAATGGCGCATCGAAAATCAGCCTAGGCGAACAGGATTACGGCAAGTATTAATTATCCTTCTATACTGTCAAAAAGCATCAAAAGAACCTGCCTTTATCGGCGGGTTCTTTTGATGATGGCATGTCATGCGGATAGTTATCATTGCAAGACTTATGAATCCACGATTACGCCGCCGTTGACATGCAGTACCTGACCCGACACATAGCTTGACGCCTCAGACGCAAGATACACATATGTGGGTGCAAGCTGAAAAGGCTGCGCGGCATACTGTACCGGCACAGATGAACCGAATTCCGCCACCTTCTGCGGCGAAAAGCTAGAAGGAATCAGC
>QKCR01000011.1 GCA_003245575.1 Alphaproteobacteria bacterium
TGACGTGACCGGTGAAGTTACACTTCCTGAAGGAACAGAAATGGTTATGCCTGGTGACAACATCAATCTGACCGTTAAGTTGATCGCTCCAATCGCGATGAACGAAGGCTTGCGCTTCGCTATCCGTGAAGGCGGTCGTACAGTTGGTGCCGGCGTCGTCGCTAAAATTATTGCTTAATTCGATTAAGCTCTAGAGATTTTAAAATCCCGCTTCGGCGGGATTTTTTATTACTTACAATTTTATCTATTTCTCATAATTCATCAATGTTTTCTCTGTAAGATACTGAAAAACATAGGATGAAATGGATAAAATATGGCTACGCTTTCGCTGCAAAATGAACTAACACCAAACGATAAAAAAGCGTTTGAAGAAGCAAAGCATTTAGTCCAATGGGCTGAAGGCAGACATCCGGGAAATCCAAATAAAGTTGCCGCCGAAATTCATAAGCATGCTCCTCAGCTCGCAAGTCATATGACGGGAGATGAACTTCATAAGTTGCGGGTTTCGGAAATTGCATTGGAATATCAAAAGGTCAGTGATGGGGCGGGAGGCATAGCGAAGGATGCATCTAGGCAATCACTGGGCAGACTCTCAAATGTTCTCGATGGAAAATATCCGAATGGTGATGGGTTTGCATTATCCCAGCGTCTAGCACGAGATATGGGTAAGCATGAAATATTATCCACTAATACATTAAAGCACCTTGGTAAAGCTGGTGGTATTCTTGCGCGTGTGAGTGTCGGGGTGCTGGGGGCAGGAGCTGCCGGATGGGCAGCAGCAGCCGAACCTGATGCGACAGTGGGAAGTGTTACTAAAGCAACAGTCGATGCCGCAATTGAGAATGCTTTACCCGGCGCAACAGAGGCACGGCAGGGCCATATGTGCAAGGCATTTGGTGAAGCTGCCGGAGCTGTTGCTGAAGGCGGAGCTGCTGGAGTTACTGTGACTGCTGGTGTTACGTTTGCAGCAGGAACATCCTGGAGTGGCGTTGGGTTGCTCGGCGGAGCGGCAATTGCGTCTTCTGCCCCTATTGTTGGGCAGGCTGCCGGAAAATTGGGACGTGAAGCAGGTGAGGCTGCGTGTGAGGCCACCGTTGAAGTCGCGGGTAAGGTTTCAGAAAAGCTTGCCAGTTTTAGGGATAATGCCTTTTCGGTCGTGGATTCAGGTCTTTCCCAATTAGAGAGTGCTTCCAATACTATGAGACGAAGCGTTTCTGCTACTTTAAATTTTATGCAATAAAAATCCCCTCAGATATTTGCATTTCTTGTTTTTTTAGTGCTAGTCTTTCGCATAAATAATAATCATATGTTGAGTAGTTATGCAGGGACCATTAAATCCGACTAGGGATTTTAAAATAAGTTTGATGGAAGCCTTTTTAAAAGCTTCCGTACGAGCCGTCGATATATTCAAGAAATGCGTTGATCCTGATCGCAAGCCGCCGCCTGAGCGTTTTGGTACATCTATGTTTTCCGCTGATGAGGTTCAATATAAAGAGATGTTAGTCTCCTTTATTCTTCAGATGAGGAACTCAATCAACAGTTCGCATGCGTTCAGCTCTTTAACCGGAAATCATGTTGAAACATTCTTGTTGCCAAAATTTTCTAAAGATACTGAGTTTTATAAAGTTCTAAAAACGGATGCCATCAGGTTGGTTAATCGCATTAACCATGATCGCAGGTTCTGTCGCGAACTGATGTATGATTTCGCCCTGACTGCGCAGGATTTGCAGCAAGTAAAAGCTGTTAGTATTCAGAAAGCTGCGAATGAGGATACTCGACCGCCGGAACCCGCGGCTTGCGAAGCAGTCCCAGCGGTCAATATATCCTAGAATTCTGCCATTTCCTTATTTTGATATTGCTGTTATTTTTCTCTGGTCAAAGCACTTAAAATCGTCTAGAAAAGCCCTCTATTCTACGATCACAGGGGTATAGCTCAGTTGGTAGAGCATCGGTCTCCAAAACCGAGGGTCGTGGGTTCAAGTCCTACTGCCCCTGCCAGTTTTATTTCCGTATTACCTTTCCGTTTTTCCCAGATTCAAGTCACACGTGTGGTTGTATCCGCATTAGTTTTAATGCAAATATGTGTTTCTTGGTTTTCGAGTGGTTTGATTTCAAAAAATTTGAACCTTTTTCTTTGTCTCGACGACTGAACCTATAACAGCGGCGTTGTGCTGTTGTGACAAGATGGCGGTTGCCGCGATATTTATAGGAGATTTTCAAATGAAACCAATTAAAACACTCTTGCTCGGGGCTAGCATTCTGGCAGTGGGAATGGCGGCTGGTGCACAGGCGCAAGCTTCCGGTTCAACACAGGAATTTGTGAAAAAAGTGAGCTTAAGCTTTCCAGGTTCGGCTGCGCAGATCGATGTCAAAAACACATCCGGGTCAAAATCACTCAATACCCTAAAGCTGACTCCGGTTGGCAGCAATATGGATTTCACAATCAGTGGCAAAGTTGAGTGCGACAAAGGCACGGCGGCCGAGGTTATTAAGTATGCGGGTGCCAATATCCATTTCGGTACGGTGACATTGGCGGGTGATAGCTACAATTCCAATGCGCTTTACGCAGATGATGCGGATGTGGCTTATACCGACAAGTACAATAAAGTGGCAGAAGGGCACGAAGATACGTTTTCCGTTCCGCTCAGCGCGGTGAAAAATGGTCATCCGGCCTTGCGCGTCGATCCGGTTGCGGAAATTGAAAAAGCCGCGCAAGAGTTTGTGAATAATGGCGGCAAGCTGGTGGATTTTTATAGACAAGACCGCGTTGTCTCTGTGAACCGCCCGATTACATTGCTTGGCTCTTGTAGCCGTGGACCACGCATAGATCGTGGTTATGATACAGAATATGCAACGATCCAGATCAACTATAAGGGTGATCCAGAGCTAACCGACAAAGGGATTTTGAATCCGAAAGTCGGTGGCGCGAAAGGCGGCATTCAAAGCAATCAACCTTTGCAAATTGATCACGCAGATTTCCAGGCGAACATTCCGCATTATGTCGGAAAATGTATCCCTGATGAAAAAAGCGTGCCTATTCAGATCAATTTGCAGCTCAGCGGTGCAGACGAAGGGTATATGGATATCAACGTGGTCGGTGAAGGCAACACCTATCAGGAATACGGTACATACTTCAGCAGAAGCAATATTGAGGTATCGCCGGCAACCAAAAAGATCACGATGGGTTTCCCGCTGAAAAGCTTGCTGAGTCAGGATAAGTACTCTTACATGGCCGTGAACAATGGTGCAACGTACAGCCACAACATGAAGATTATAGCACGCATCAAGTCCAAAGATGGAAAATATCAGGGCAAGCTTCAAGAGTTTGACACAGCCGTGTTCAAGCACACTTGTAAGCCACAGACATCTGTACCATTGGGTGGAACTGGTAAAGTAAGCAGTGGTGGCACAACAACACCATCATTGGATAAAATCCAGCCTAAGGCTCCAGGCGCTGATCCTAAAGCAATCAATAAGCTGCAGGCTGCACCAGTGGAAACAAAGCCTGCCCGCGCAGTAAACTAGTCTTGCGGTGCATATCCGAACATGAAACAGGCCCTTTCACGGGCCTGTTTTTTTTCATTATATTTTTGAACCATTTCGCATGTTGTGACGACAAACTCTATAACGGGGGCATGATGCTGCCGGATAACAAATGAAAGTTTAAGAAATTAGGAGATACCCATGAAAAATAAATTTGTACTCGCACTTACAGTTGCCGCCATTTCTCTTGGAGGCGCAGCATTTGGCTCGGTTACGGCATATGCTGAAACACCAGCTGCTCAATTCCAGATCAAGAAATCTATGCCAACTACGCCGACAGGGCCGACAAGCATTGCTATTCCGGCAGTTATGAAATGTATGCCCGGCTACAGCAACACAGATGAGCATAAAAATGCAAATGGTGCCGTTGATAGGTTTGAATGCACATCTCCTGTCTTTGAGTGTCCTCACAAGAATATTGTAAAGAACAGCAAAGGAGCTTCAGCAACAGGCCAAGGTATTGATATTAAAAAAGTTCCTGTTGGCCCTGTTGGTGACGCCAATAAGTTCAAGATCGAGTACAGCTGTACTTATATCTGGAATCAAGGGTAAGTCTGGCTTTGGGAAAAAAAGACTTATAATTGAAAATATTGTGAGATATATTCGTGAATACAGAGCCTTAAATGGCCCTGTATTTATGTGTGGGCAATTATATGACATATAAGCAGTTTTTATATAGTGCAGGACTTTGCACTATTCTTATTCCGCTCCCTGCGCTTGCTGATTGGAGTGCAAATTTTACGCCACCAACTTCACCTTCCTCCTCGATGCGCATTGATTTGCCTTCAGGGTTGGATATTTCGACGCTTATTATGCTGGGTGTTGAATTGGATGGCGTTGATATTACGGCTATGTTGTCTTTGGACGGCGATGATTTTGTTTATACACCTGTGCAACCTCTCGGAAGTGGTGCGCACACGATACGCTTGGTTGTTCTTGGGGATGCAACCCAGAATAAAGGATCCTGGAATTTTACAATAGACGGGGATGTTGGGGGCACGTCTAGTGAGGTCATTTCAGACGAGCCTCAAATGGAGCAGGCTGAAAATTGGTTACGTGGTGGATCTGTAGAACTTGATACGTTGACAGAAATTAGTGATCGATCCTTCGATAGGTTGGGTAGTGGTCGGGCCAGTCGTACAATCGTCTCCGGTGCGGGAGATTTGAATTCCTCTCTTCAAAAAGAAAATTGGGATGTATCTGCCCGCGCAAATTATTTGGTTCAAACGGAGCATAGTCTAGCCTTGACGGGAAACTCTTTAGATCTTGGCGAATATGATATTTCTGCTGACTATACGGGAAAAAATATGATTGGTGGTCTCACTTTGGGGCATCATGATATTGGTCTCGATTCAAATCTCTTTTCAGGATTTTATCGTCGTGGCGCATCAGCTCGCATTGGATCTTCCGATGAACGTGTGATGGCTCAGGGATTTGCGTTTCATCCTGAGAGTATCTCAGGAGCTCGAAATTTTACCGGCCTTAATGATGACCAGAACAGGCTGGAAGGGGCGACTGTTTCTATTAAACCCTTTTCAAAAGATGCAGATGCTCTGAAGGTTACTGGGGTTTATTATGACGGAAAAGGTAATGATGGCGGGACCGGGAGTGCTTTGAATGATACGTCTTCCAAGGCTTCCGGATGGGGGGCTGTTGTCGAGAAAATATTCGGTCAGGGCCTTTTCTCTTTGCGAGGCGAGTATGCGCATACTGACTACGATGCTGACGGCGATATTGGGGCAGCAGACGAAGAAGGTGGACAAGCCACAACTCTGGTGATGGAGTCGCGCCCATTCGATAGTTTGGTTCTTCTAGATAGGCAGGCAGATCTTGTTTTTGGTCTTCGTTATGACCGTATCGGGACATTCTTCGAGAGTATGGGGAATGAAGGTTTGGCGGCTGATCGTAATGCTGTAACAGCATATAGCAATCTATATTGGGGCGCATTGTCAGGTTCATTGCAGCTCAGTCGTGAAACGAATAATGTTGATGATCTCTCCAGTATGCCCACAGATCGGCTTCAAAATGCCACTATGAATCTGGCGTATAGTTTTGATCCTCAAACAGGACGTTTGGCATGGTTGGGATCTCCTTATCTGTCTTTCACAGGGTTTGTTGCCGATGTGAACCGCGTGGATACTCCTACTAATTATAGCGGAGACGATACTGACAACATTTCAGATTCCTGGACAATCAGTGGTGGGTCTGGATACACGGATTGGTATTGGAATGCATCCTATACGCTTTCGCAATTTGAAGATTATGCAGATTCTACTGATGATACGGTCAATAATTTTGTATCCTTCGGTTTGGGTTGGACAGCAAATGACAGGCTCAATATGAGCAGTGCTTTGTCGTTCGGTTCTCTGCGGAATGAAGATACTTCGGATACGACGTATGATACCAATATCAATCTGGGATTAAATGCCATCGTCATTCCTGATCTGGTTGATTTAAATCTTGATTATAATTTGAACCTTTCAAACGGTTCTAGCGACTCACCTGATAGACACATATTAAACAGTGAGGTTGAGTACACGATACTTCAGCCGTCTAGAAACCGTCCCGGTTTGGCATTTGCCGTCCGTGGATCGATGGAGGATACAAATGGAAATGCACATGCACATGACAATGAAACCAGTTATCAAGTCTATACAGTCTTGCGCGTCAAGTCCCCGTTTGGCTTTGATTTTTAAGGCCTTAATTGTTGCGACTTTGATGATGATTATGCTCTCTTCAGGGGCATATTCTGCAGTAACCGGTGTTACATCGGCACCTGGTAAAATTAGTGTTCCTGCAAAAGGGCCGGCAAGTATCACGGTTACTTGGTCTGTCGTTGATACCGGGGGCGTGGCGGGTCCAGTCACTATCACTTCGGCTTCTGCCCTTTTACAAGTTAGTGGCTCAACTATTGCGACTCTGGGGAGCTCCCTGTCCAGAACAATTTCTTTGGCAGCAGGGGAAACGCGTATCGTCACCTTTTCCGAGACTTATGCCATTTCTCCTGCACTTGCCCAGCGCTTGAGCCGTGAAGGTGCGGGAACAGTTACAGTTCGTCGTGTATTTACTGATGGTGCGGGAACACAGATAGGGGTTATCCCTGTTTCTACATCAAATACAGGCGCGTTGAGTATACGTCGTATTGAACTGAAATTCGAAAATGATGCGCGGACAGATATTGTTAAAACCGGTGAGGTCCTCAGAGCTATAGCCGATGTTTCATTTCGTAGTAACGGATTACTCCGCGGTGAATGGCGTTTGATTGACCCAACTGCATCTTTGGGCGGAACAAGTTCTGGGCGTCGTGTCATGCAAGTTGTTCGTCAGCAATTGGTTAGTTCGGGTGAAGGACGTACACGTATTGTTAGTCCGCCGCTGCCAACAGATATGAGCGGTTTGTATTTGGTTTCTTTTTCTGTTGAAGATACTGATGGCAATATTTCTGTTCCTATCTTGCGATACTTCGTCATGGACGGAAATGAAAAAGACGTTCCGGTGAATGTGGATGTTCTTACCCCTGCTGATCGTGCTTCATTTCATGATGATATGGTTTTCTCGTGGAACCCTCTAGCTGGAGCACAGGCTTATCAGGTTGAAATATTCAATGCAGATAGCCACCAGTTGGTTGCTGCCAAGATAGTTCCCGGTCAAGACCTTAAGCTCTCGCTTTCTACATTAAGTCTGGAAGATATAGTGTCCGGCCAGTCATATAATTGGAGAGTTCGCGCATTTTCCGGTGGTAAGCCGGTAGGAACGTCACGGCTTTATAGTTTGACCAAAAAATAAAGGATAATAAAGGAGACGCGCATGTCCGAACAAGACGGCGCACAACTACTAAAGATGATCGGCGATGGCAATGAGCGTGCTATGGCCGATTTCTATCGTTTGTACGAGAAGAGATTGCATCGATTTATTTTTATAAAATTGAACGATTTCCACGAAGCTTCCGACATACTTAATGAGACCTTTTTGGAGGTTTGGCGCAGTGCCAAGAAATTCGAAGGAAGGTCCAAAGTGTCAACATGGCTATTTGGGATTGCGTATTATAAAACGATGGATAGATTGCGAAAAAACAAACCCGTACTCATTGATGAAGACAATTTCCCGGAAATTGTTGATGAGACACCCAATGCAATGGCTTGTATGCTGAATGATGAGCAAGGTCATCAAGTTAAGCATTGTCTCGAGACGCTCAAGGATGCCCATCGCAGTGTAATGGAGTTGGCGTTTTTTGAGGATATGGCTTATAGCGACATCGCTAAAATTGTCGACTGCCCAGAAAATACGGTCAAGACGCGCATGTTCCATGCCAAGCAAGCCATGAAGCATTGCCTTCAAGGGCTAATGAGAGGTCGATTATGAAGAAAGACATTGAAGAGTTATTGCCATTCTATGTGAATGGAACTTTATCAAAAGAAGAGAGATTACAGGTCACAGAAGCTTTGGAAGATGATCCTTCTTTGGAAGACGAGATTGCTTTTCTTGAAAAACTTCGTGAGGAAATTCAAGAGCAATCTATGGAATACTCTTCAGGCGAGTTGGGATTGAAACGTTTGCAGAAATCAATAGCGGACGAAGCCTTGCAGAAGGATCCTATTGCTCTCTCACGGTCAAAAATTACCAAGGAGCAGAATTGGGGGTGGCGTGCTGCTGCTATTGCGGCATGTTTTCTTCTGATGATGCAAACGGTTGTTATGCTTCCGATGTGGAAGGATTCTGATCTGGGGGCGGCAGGAGGTAAAGTGCTGCTTCAATCTAGCGGGAAAATTATTTCCGTAACATTTGTTCCTGATGCGCGCGAGGAGAATATTCGCAATTTGCTCTTGACACTGGACGCGACAATTGTTGATGGTCCGTCTGCTCTCGGGGTTTATAAGTTATCTATCCCGAAGGATGCTGAATCGGCCGTTGAGAAGCTACGTGCGCATAAGACTTTGGTTGAAACGGCAGACATTGAAGGCCGTAAGGCGGGTCAGTGATGCGAGGGCTTTTATTTCTTATATTGATGATGACTTGGATTTATCCGGTATGGGGGCAAACTGCTGCGCCTGAGACCTCATCACGTGCGCCGATTGAAGATCAACGCATTCAGGTCCCCAATGTTCCTGATAAGAAAGCGCCTCAATCGACTTTATCGGAACGAGCGCAACAGCAGGCAGAAGAGGCGCGTAAAAATCTCTCGTCATTTCGTGAAATTCTGATTCTTGTATCTGTAAACGATAAGACTGATGTAACGGATGTTTTGAAATCCAGAAATTTGACTTTGATCGAAAACTATTCTCTCCGTTCTTTGGGCCTTGTTCTCATCCTTACGAAAGGTAATGTTGCGATCTTAAAAGATTTAAGACGTCTTTTGCCAAATGCGGACATAGATTGGAATAGTGATTTGTCTTCTGCGCGTGGACCCCGTCTGTATGCTAAGGATAAAATTAAATGGCCAGATCATGGGGCGTGTCTTGAGCAGGCTATTAAAATTCCGATCGGTATGATTGACGGGCATATTATTCAATCGCATCCGGCATTCGCCGGCCAAAATATTTCCGAGAAAAGTTTTGTAGGAAATAAGAATGCAGATAACCGACATGGAACGGCTATTGCGTCTATACTCGTTGGTAATGCACAGCAATCAGGCTTTGATGGATTATTGAAAGGCGCAAAAATTTATAATGCCGTTGCTCTTCGTCATACATCTGACGGTCAGCAACTTGCTAGCACTGAGGCCGTTTTACGATCTTTGGATTGGCTCCTGTTACAGGATGTCCGTTTGATCAATGTATCTTTGGCGGGTGAGCAGAATGCACTTCTTACGCGTGCAGTTGAATTGGCTCTTAAAAATGGTGCTCTTATATTTGCTGCCGCAGGTAATAACGGTCCAAGCGCACCGCCTGCTTATCCTGCCGCAATAAACGGTGTGTTTGCAGTGACGGCTATTGATGCTAATGGCAAATTGTACGCTCAGGCAAATACAGGGCGTTACATTGATTTGAAAGCTCCCGGAGTTGATGTGTGGGTTGCAGGTTTCGAAGACTCACAGGGGAGCATTCTAGGGAGTTATCAATCTGGTACATCCTATGCGACCCCATTTGCATTGGCGGCGGCGGCCTTACAATTAACCCGCAATTCGGAGCTTTCTGCGGCCTTGCTTTCCAAGATCTTGGGACAAACCGTTATCGCCAATTGTCCTTAAAGTCAGGCTATTTGCTTTACTTTAACCCACTAAAAATTTTTCCGAAAATCATTGACATAAAGTCGCGTGAGTGGTTTGTTGGCATATTCATAACCAATTATAACAGGGATTTATACATGTCTTCTCATATTTCGGGACAAAATTCAGGTGTGGTAGCTTTGCCGCAACACTCTCATATGCTCAAGGATATGAGCCATGAATTGTTGGATTATGTTTTAAAGGCCGGAAAGCCCTTTGGGATAACCGATGCACATGTTTCCGTCGGCATTGGAGAAATGTCTCGTATCAGGGTTGAGTCCCAAGATGTAACCTCTCTGCATAATGGTCGAGAATTCGCTGCACAAATCACTTGTTTTGCAAATGATAAAGTTCAGGTTTTGGATTCAGGGATACAAGATTTAGCAACCCTTAAGGCTATGATTGATGCCCAGTTGCCGCTTTTGCACGATGCGCCGGAAAATCCTTTTATGAAACTTATTGGTTCAGAAGAAATCTATCGTGGTCCTACTATTGATTTGGATCAACGCGAGACATTGGTGACCTCTTTGGAGGATATGATTGAGTATGCCAAAGTTATGGAGCGTGTTGTTAAAGATTATAGCTGGGTAAGTATGGTAAGCGGTTCCAAAGTCATTAGAGAACTTGCATGTTCTCATGTGTGCGCAACCAACGGCCTGGATATGCCGGAGGCCAGCAGCGAGTATTATGCTGTTGTACAGCCTGTTGCTATTACGTCTTCCGAGAAACAGCAAGGCTACGGTAACAGCCAAGCTGCCCACTTTGAAGATTTGCTTCCGCCTTATATTGTAGGGCATGAAGCTGCGGCATATTTATTTAATTTATTAAATGCGACCCAACCTGAATCTGGGGTTAAGCCAGTTATTCTTGATCCTGATTCATCTGTAGAATTGTTTGACACTTTCTTTTCGGCTATCGATGCTGAAGCGCACAGAAATAAAGGGATATTTTCTGGTAAGGTAGGTCAATTGATATTGCCAGAGCATGTCATGATTGATGACTTGCCGCATATTAAAAGAAGTCAGTTTTCTGTTTCTGTTGATATGCTTGGGATGCTTCAAAAACCTTTGCGATTTGTTGATCGTGGCGTGTTGACCCAATATTTTTGCACACTTGAAGAATCTCGCCGCCAGGGTCTTCCGTTCTCCGGACGTGGCAATGGTCTTACAAATGTAGTTGTAACGGGAGGAACACGTAGCGAAGAGGAGATGATCTCGACTATAAAAGATGGTCTTTACATCACAGGATTCAATGGTGGGACAGTTAGTGTTCTTAATGGAACTTTCTCATGTCCTGCACAAGGTCTTCATATAAAAGATGGAAAGAAGGCAGGGCCTGCAAGTAATTTTATCGTAGCGGGCCAATTGAGAGATATGTTTGCCGGTCTGGAGTTGGCTCATCATGTACCAAAAGTTCCAAATTTCAGAAGCAATATTATCGCTCCTGCAGTCCTCTTGCAGGGGTGTACGATTTCAGTTTGATGCGTCTCTGTGTTTGGAGATAAATTCTTATCGGCGGTTTTATACACCGCCGATAGTCATTTGAGGAGCAAGTAATGTTGGTTGACCGACGCTGACATTAACTCTTTGCCCATTTTTTCCGCATGCGCCTCTTTCTCTGTTAATCTCAAGATCATTTCCGAGCATGGTAACTTCTCTGATAACATCAGGGCCATTTCCTATGATGGATGCGGCTTTGACAGGTTCGCAAATTTTTCCGGCTCTGATGATGTATGCCAGATTTGCATTCATGTTGAAATCGCCTGATGTCGTATCAACTTGCCCCCCCGCCATACTGTTGACCAACAATCCGTAACTAACAGATTCGATGATTTCTTGTGGGTCATATGTACCGTTTGCATAGAATGTGTTGGTCATACGCGGTTGCGGCATATGTTTCCAAGATTCTCTTCTACCGTTTCCTGTCGGCGTAACACCCATAAGTAAGGCATTCTGACGATCTTGCATGTAGCCTGTCAGTCGTCCGTTTTGAACAAGAACATTTTCTTGCGTCAAAGTTCCTTCATCATCAAATTGAAGGCTGCCTCTTTCATCAATCATGTTTCCTCGATCTATAATCGTCACATGTTGTGCTGCTACCATATCACCAACTCTTCCGCTGAATGCAGATGTTCCGCGACGGTTGGCGTCTCCTTCCAATCCATGTCCGACAGCTTCATGCAGAATTACTGCCGGCCAGCCAGGGCCGAGAACCACATCCATTCTTCCTTTAGGTGCAGGTTTTGCAATCAGAAGTGTCTGGGCTTCCTCTACGGCTGTTTTTGCTGCAGTCTTCCACCTGTCAGTCAGGAGCAAACTATCGCTGCCTATAACACCGCCCGCAACTTCGATGCCTTCTTCTGCACCGCCTTGTTGGTTGTCTATGATTACCTGAATTCTTAGGGCGGTATATGGGCGTGTATCAAATAATAGTTTTCCGTCTGCGGTTATAATATGTACCAGCTTTACGCTGGAATGGTAGGATAGGACAACATTTGTGATGTTACTATCCATCGCCCGAACTTCTGCATCAATCTCTTTTAATTTCCGGACCTTTTGTTGTTGGGTAAGAGATCCTAAATTGAAAACTTCAGGATAAAATCTTTGCGGATGTGCGCCATATGCTCCGGCGTGTGCTCCCGTGAAGTTCCGGTGAACCAGTCTGGTATTTGCAATGGCTTGTCTCAAATTATCTGTGTCGAAGAGATTGGAATGTTCGAAGGCGACTTTTTCGCCGACACCAATACGGAAACCAAATCCGCCACTTTCTCCGTAGGATGTTGAAATAGAACCGTCGTCGATTTCAATTACTTCCAGTGAGGATCTCTCAGCGTATAGTTCGCCGTAATGGGCTCCTAAAAGTCCAGCTTGTGTCAGTCGTGCCGCCACATGTGGGTCAAGATTTGTATGACTATAAAATGCGGCTTCCAAGTCGTGATTTGCCATTATTGTAACTGCCTTCCTGAACGATATTATTTTTTATAACATACTTTGCTAGCACCGCGGTCTGGTTATGGCAAGAGATATTTCGGCAAATTTAAGCCTCAATCAAGTCTTTCGGACTTATTTTTAAAGGCCTAATTTGCGTCGTGAAATTTACCTTGGTAACGACCTAGATAATCTTTATAGGCCTCAGTTATCCCGTCCTCTAATGTTGTTGTTGGTGTCCATCCGAACGCGCGTGC
>QKCR01000032.1 GCA_003245575.1 Alphaproteobacteria bacterium
GAAGATGACGTTGAAGATGAAATCGCAGGCGATGTTGCCTCGGTCTTGGTTGTCGTGGATGTCCTCACGCCCGTTGAAGGCATACCGACAGGACAGTAAGTCGGGATATTAACTGTTGCCATAATAAATTCCTTGCAAGAAATAGTTACCTGCAAAGCTATGCAAGGATCAGGCCAATTAAAATCCTAGGGAAACCGCGAAATCTAAGCTGTCAATTTTGCTCTATCAAACAACTTGAAAAAATTTGCCGATGTAATTTTTGCCATCTCATCCGCAGAAACAGCTTTTAAATCTGCCAGCACATGCCCCGTATGAACGACAAGAGCCGGATGGTTCATCTGACCGCGAAACGGAACCGGAGCAAGATAAGGAGAATCTGTTTCAACCAATAAGCGATCAAAAGGTACATCCTGAGCGAAAGACCTTAATTCTTCGGAATTTTTGAATGTCAAAATACCAGAAAAGGAAATATGAAAGCCCAACTCCAAAGCCTCATGTCCCATTTTTGTCGAACTGGAAAAACAATGCATCACACCGCGCATCCCCTTCCCGTCTGTTTCTTCCCGTATGATACGAATAATATCATCATCCGCATCACGCGCATGAACAATCATCGGCATGTCAGTCTCTAAGCAAGCACGAATATGCTTTCTAAAACAATCCTGCTGGTCCTCATGGGATGAATGCGTATAAAAATAATCAAGACCACATTCCCCAATCCCGACGACTTTCGCATCAGATTGAGCAAGTGAAATCAGCTCTTCCAAAGAAACAGATTTCTCGTCCTCACGTCCGGCATCATGTGGATGCGTACCGACGGTACACCATACATTTTCTAGCGGCTTAACCAGCTCCAATAGCCCTGAAAATTCTTCTCGGATTAGACAGTCAATCGACAACATACCCAAAACGCCTGCTGAATGTGCAGCAGCCAAAGCCTCATCCACGCCACCTTCAGGTGTAAACTTTGTATGATTTAAATGACAGTGACTATCAATCCACATCTTAAATTTTGCCCTTCAATTCTTCATACGCCCATTGCGCCAATAACTCATGCCCATCGGAATTAGGATGCGAGTCATCAAAAAGCAAATTCTCATGTCCATGATTATAAAAACGCGAATACAAATCTATAAAAACAGCCCCGCTCTCCTCTGCCCATTCTTTTATTTTGGAATTATACTCAACAATATCTTTATTTAGGCTTATTAGTTTTGTACCGAATCCGTCCGTAAATTTTCCGTTCAGGCTTTCATTGACTGGTAAAAGACTAAATACAAAGACCTTCTCAACAAAAGGCTTAGCCAGCTTAAAGAGACGATTCCAATAATCATGTCGCAACTCAAGAGCCATAGAAATAGGGGCATCTTCACTGCCATAACGGAATATATCATTCACACCAACAGCCACAAACAGATAGTCAGTATCCTTGGTTGTTAGGTATCCGTTCAGACGATACAAGGCATCTACAACACGATCTCCGGAAACAGAGACGTTTTGCATTCCCCACATCAAGGGAGCATCCTTATGAAGAAGCTGTTCTAAACGCCCGACCCACCCTGCACCTTCAGAGTCATAAAATCCGTCAGATATAGAGTCACCTAAAAATAATATATTTTTAAAATTCGGGCGTTCAGACATTACGCGGCCTTTTCTTCCGTCTGCAAGCGAGGAAAAACACCTTGCGGCTGAGGAATAACTTCCCCACCTTTCAAGGCAGCATCCTTAGACAGTGATTGAAAGCATCTCTTATCCTCAGGCAGAACAAACAAATCCAAAAGCTTATTACCTGACTCAGGCATAACAGGCTGAACGATAATCGACAAGCAACGGATAGCCTCGCAGAGCACATAAAGAACAGTCCCCATACGCACAGTATCTGTTTTTTTGAGCGACCAAGGCGCCTCGACATCAATATAAACATTGGCTGCGTTTACGACTTCCCAAATCGCCTCAAGAGCCTTGTGGAAACGCTGCTGATCCAGCTCACGCCGAACCGCAGGCAGCATCTCATCATAAACCTTGGCGAGAAGAGCTTTATCGTTTTCAGTCAATTCCGCAGGGGCAGGAATTTTGGCATCACAATTCTTATAAATGAAGGACAGAGTCCGTTGTGCCAAATTCCCCAATCCATTTGCCAAATCGTTATTGATACGATTAACAGCATTGGCATGCACAAAATCACCGTCATTACCGAACGGAACTTCACGCAACACAAAATAACGCGTTGCATCCACACCATACCGCTCAACCAGATCGGCAGGCGCAATAACATTGCCCAATGACTTGGACATCTTCTCGCCTTCAATCAGCCACCAACCATGCGCAAACACACGTTTCGGAGGCTCAATACCCGCAGCCATCAAAAACGCTGGCCAGTACACAGCATGAAAACGTAGAATATCCTTCCCCACCATATGAAGATCAGCAGGCCAATATCCGCCCATCTCAGGATCAACGCCGTATCCGGCTGCGGTAATATAGTTGGTCAACGCATCAATCCACACATACATGACGTGCTTTTCATTTCCCGGGACAGGTACGCCCCAATCGAAAGTCGTGCGTGACACAGACAAATCTTTTAATCCGCTGCGAACAAAACTTTTCACTTCATTAAAACGTGTCTCAGGTAAAACAAAGTCAGGATGTGACTCGTAATACGCCATCAATTTGTCTTGCCAAGCAGACAAACGGAAGAAATAACTTTCCTCTTCCATCCATTCGACTTCAGCACCACTCGGAGCTATTTTCTTTCCGTTCGGTCCGTCACGCAATTCGTCTTCCTGGTAATACGCCTCATCACGGACAGCATACCAACCTGCATATTTATCAAGGTAAATTTCGCCACGCTCTTCCAACACTTTCCAAAGATGTTGGCACGCTTTAATGTGACGCTCTTCGGTTGTACGAATAAAATCATCATTCGAATAATTCATAACGCCACACAAGTCACGGAAAGACTGGGAAACGCGGTCAGTAAATTCTTGCGGAGAAACACCCGCTTTTTCAGCAGACTGCTTGACCTTCAATCCATGCTCATCAGTTCCTGTCAGAAACTTGACGTCAAAACCATCCAAACGCTTGAACCGAGCCAATACATCACAAGAAATTGTTGTGTATGTATGCCCCAAATGCGGCTTGTCATTGACATAATAAATAGGGGTGGTGACGTAGTATTTTTTCTTGATCTCTGACATTTATTCTCTCTTTTCTTGCCCCTTTATACTCAAAAAACACAAGATTTCCAATAATCAATCAAAAAACTTGCAAGCGACAGCCCAAGAAAATAAAGTCAAAGAAAAACAGGGAAAATACATGACAACAGAATATCTTGAGCTAAGCGGAGACCCGCTAGCAACTCCCCTATGGAAAAAAACGCTTCTCTCATGGGCCTTTGCGGGGGCTGTGGCCGGCACAGCTCTTGCCAATGCTATAAATCAAAATAAAGAACACCCCTCACCTGCAATTCCACTCGGCACAATTTTCATCTCGGCGATTGCTATAGGACTAAACAGAGGAATGACGGCATTAAGCTACAATGGCGATATACTCAAAATGATGACATCAGATAAACTTAATGCATCCCACATCATGGCAAAGACAGAACCCGTCAATCCGACTGCCGCGAAAGAAATCGGCAAAGCCAGTGCCTATATTTCATACACCGGCGGGAAAGGTGTATTCACAACCGCAGCCGCAGGTCTGCTGACCACCGGGGCAGTTCTTGCAGCACAAAAAACCGGAGTGGCTTCGGAAATACTTCTGCCATTCACAATAACCTATCTGGCAGACGGCCTTCACAAATGTTTGTGCGCACATAATATACGTCAGGGAAATTGGAGCATCATAGATAAAGAAAAACTGGCGCAGCCTACCGCTCAAACGCCATAAAAGCTCCCATAATCAGGAAACGTTTATCGAGATTACCATGTACGCACAAATCAAAATGCTCGGATAACGCATCATGAATTTTAAGGCGCTGTTCAATATCTGTACTAGAGATCAAACGGTCCAGAAACGGTAATTCACAACTCCGTCCTCTTACAAGAGATGACGACAACCATAAGAAAAAGTCTTTAAAAATTCTTTGGGCCTCATCATTTCCTTTTGTACCGAACACGTCGGCAAAAGACTGGATTTCAGACCATCTGAATGAAGGCCAATTATCCAAATGACGCAAACAATCATGCACCATTTCCAAATGCTCTGATCCTGCAAATTCCTTTGCACGACCTAAAGATCCTTCAGCCATCTGCACAATCAAATTCATGTCGGCATGAGGAATCCGTCCGGAAAGCGTTTCAATCAAATCCTGATTTTCAAGAGAATGAAACGGCAAATGAACACAGCGCGAATAAACAGTTGGAAGTAAGGCTCCTGCTCGGTGCGTAATCAAAACCAACAACGACTTTTCAGGAGGCTCTTCAAGAATTTTCAGCAAAGAGTTTTGGGATGATCGTGTCATCGTATCCGCGTCATCCACAATAACAATCCGCCATCCGCCCTCTACAGAAGCCGTCTTACGCATAAACGGGGCAATTTTTCTGATTTCATCAACAGGCACACTGGCCTTAACACGCCCTGTATTCTCGTCAACAGGACGCTCAATCGTTAACAGATCAGGATGCCCCCCACTTGCGACTTTAGAGAATACAGAATGGTCCTCTTGGACAAATAATGAAGTTGCAGGCTCTGGCGCTCCAAACATATCCGGCTCACGATCTTTCTCGGAAAAAAGAAACCGTGCCAAACGATAAGCCATCACGCTTTTTCCGATACCAGCAGGACCTGAGAAAATCAGTCCATGGGGAAAACGCCCCATTTCAATCATATGCAATAATTTTTTCTCGACAGCATCATGCCCGATTAAACGTGAAGTCTGTCGAGCGGTGACATTATCCGAACTGACAAGAGAGTCATTTTCATCCATATCCAGAAGGTCACTACCTCCGATATCAAGAAAATCGTCTTCATCTTCAAATTCGTCAAATAACATCTATAAATAGCTCACCATAGTTTCAAATACGGTCTCGGGTGATTGCATGGCATCAATAATCTTAACACGTGTCGGATCTTCTCGAGCAATAGTCAAAAATCCGTCACGTAAACGTTCATGAAAAGATAAATCAAGTCGCTCAAAACGATCTTCTGTATTTTCTGCACCGACAGCACCGCTATTATGCTTTAGAGAGCGTCCAATTCCGTCTTTAACAGATAGATCAAGTAAAAACGTAATATCCGGCTTAAACCCATTCAGGGTCAAAACTTCGACCTGACGAATAACATCCAGATCAAAACCATGACCATAACCTTGATATGCAACGGTCGAGTCAGTGAAACGATCACAAATTACAATCTTACCCGCAGCCATAGCAGGCTTGATCAGCGTTTCAACATGCATTTGGCGCGCAGCAAAAAACAATAAACATTCAGCCATCGGAGTCCAATTTCCTCCGTCACGCTGAACAAGCAGATTTCTGATCTTTTCAGCCTCGGGAACACCACCCGGCTCACGTGTCACAACGACTTCAAAACCACGCTCTTCAAAATAGTTTTTCAGGAGACGGGTCTGGGTCGTCTTTCCCGCCCCTTCGCCACCTTCAAGCGTGATAAATCGTCCTGCCATATTATTCAGGAACTCCAACCAACAAAATCATCAACTTCTCAGACAAACGTTTAAAGAAGGAAGATTGAGCCGCATCGACATCCGCAACCAAAGGAACTTCCCTAATATCACCATTCGCAAGTTTAAAGCTCGCAGTTCCCAAAACATCCCCTGCTTTAATCGGAGCAACCGCAGGAGATTTATATGTAACAGAAACCTTGGAAGCATCCTTGGAAAAAGCAGGAACAGTCGCGGCATAACCATCAGAGGCGATAAGCTTGACTGATTTTTGCTCGCTCAGAACAACAGGAACTTCAGCCAAAACAGTACCCTTTTTCAAAATCTCGACATTTTTAAAAGATGTCAAAGCCCATTCCATCAACTTGGCGGACTCATCTGCACGTGCCTGCATTGAATCAGTACCGTTAATCACAACAACGACACGACGACCGCCCGCAACAGCAGAACCGATCAGCCCATACCCACCGTCTTCCGTGTGGCCGGTCTTAACACCATCAGCACCAATATTACGATACAACAAAGGGTTACGGTTGCCTTGCTTGATGTTATTATAGGTAAATTCTTTATCAGAATACATTTTATATTCGTCAGGATAATTCCGGATCAAATATACAGCCAACTTGGTTAAGTCCTTGGCAGTAGAGTAATGGTTAGGATCAGGCCACCCGTTAGAGTTCATAAAATGGGAATCAGTCATCCCTATTTCTTCGGCCTTTTGGTTCATCATCGCAACAAAGTTTGCTTCCGAACCTGCAACACCTTCTGCCAATACGACGCAAGCATCATTCCCGGACTGAATGATAACTCCATGAATCAGATCATCGACACTCACCTCGGTATTCACATCAAGGAACATACGTGAACCACCGGTTTTCCATGCCTTCTCGCTCACCTTGAATTTTGTATCTTTCGAGATTTGACCACTCCGAATGGCATCATCAACCACAACGGATGTCAAAACCTTTGACATAGAAGAGGTCGGCATCCGCTCAGTACCATTCTTGTCAAAAAGAACAGCCCCCGTATCAAAATCCACAACATAAGCTTGCTTGGCTGATGTATCGGGCAAAACAACAGACTGAGCCAATGCCGGAGCAGAAATCAAAAAGGATAGAATGAGGCCATAAAGAAGTTTCATATTATTTCACACTTATTGCTGGATTTATTGAACTACGATAATTGCGTCAGACTGACCTGCCGCCAGAACTTTCGACAACACACTATCGGCCTGACGAACAGTGTCAAGGGGGCCAAGGCGAACTTTATAAAGCGTCCGCCCGCCAAAAGTCACAGGCTCAACCTTTGTATGTGCAATAGACGCCATCCGTACCGCCAAATTCTGGGCATTTTGCTCGGACCCGAAGGCCCCCGCCTGAACGTAAAGACTATTTGCGGTCACCGGCTGCTGCTCAACCACAGCGTTAGGATAAAACTTTCCGTTTGTGATATGCCCTTGAACATCTTCAACCTTGGCCGTTTGCTCCAATTCAGGCTCACTCATAGGAACATCTGAAATAATGGGTCCGCGATAGGTTGTAACAGCAGTAGGCTGCTGTACGGCGGGGACAACACTTGCCTGTGCAACTTGGGTATCATAAACCTGCTGACCATACCCCTGAGGCAAGTGTCCGGTTTTGTTATAAGCAACCTCAACACCTTTGGTAGACTTACCGCTTTTGGCAGCCATAGCCAAAGCACGACTTTCATCAGCCAGAAGCTCCAACTTGACCTTGGCGGTTCCGGCCCCCTTCATGCCCAATAGACCTGCTGCTTTTTCGGAAACATCAATAATCCTGCCTTTGGCAAACGGACCACGGTCATTCACACGAACCACAACCGACTTTCCGTTACCAAGATTCGTCACGCGAACCAATGACGGCATTTGTAAGGTTCTATGAGCAGCCGTCATTTCATATTGGGAGTATTGCTCACCACTGGCAGTTTTCTTACCGTGGAATCCCGGTCCATACCAAGATGCAACACCTGTCTCTACATAATTATATGTCTCTTTCGGATAATAAGTCCGCCCCGCAACAGTGTACGGCTTCCCGACTTTGAACGTACCTTTTGATGAAGTTGGGGGCGTAGTATTACCATCCCATGTCTTCACCAAATGAGACCCGAACTCTATCTCGGAACACGCCGAAAGCATGAGAGGCAATACAAGAATAAGGACCAGATTTTTAATTTTGTTTTTTAAAAGCATTCTTTTGATTATGTGTTGGATGTTTAGAGTTTAAAAAATTATCGGTTCAGATGGACTTCCGGCCCACTCTGCCCTCTTTTAATAAAGTCGGAAAGCAATCCGACAGTAAGCGCAAAATAATTGGATCTATTCCATGACAGGATAGTATCAAAATTGCTCGTCACCAGATAGGCACGTCCTTCACCTCCGTCAGGAACAACCAATCTTACAAGCACGGCATCATCGGACGCATCTGCCGATTTATTGGCATCATGAATACGAATACCCATTTTCTTCCATTGCCCCAATGGACGCTTGGAATCAGAATTGACCAGCCCGTGTGGTAATGAAGCAGGAAGACTGACTTGCCATCCCCATGGGTAATCACTTTTCCAACCGTTCTTCAGCAGATAATTGGAAGAAGACGCAAACACATCTGCTTTTGTCGTCCAAATATCACGATGACCATCTCCATCCTCATCAACTGCAAAAGATTTCCAGCTTGACGGCATAAACTGGTTCTGCCCCATTGCCCCCGCCCAAGATCCTTTAAAATCCTGACGCTGAACATGGCCACCTTGTAAAATTTCCAAAGCAGACATCAGTTCTTTTTCAAAAAATTCACGACGGCGACCTTCCCATGCCAACGTTGCGAGGGACTGGATCAAATCAAATCCACCTGTATTCGCACCATAGCTTGTTTCAATCCCCCACAATGCAACGACAACATTAGCAGGAACACCATACTGCTTTTCGATCTGTGATAATAAATGACCATAAGCATGATAGTTCGAACGCCCCTGATCTATGCGTGTCTGGGACATGACATTTCGCAAATAGCTTTCGAACCCGATTTTTTTTCTCTCGGGTTGCTTTTGATCCAACTCGATCACACGCGGATGCGGTGAAACATTTTGGAAGGCCATGTTAAGTGTCGATTGAGAAATACCGTGCGCAATGGCTCGCCCTTTAAAGTGCGACAGCCAGCTCTCGAAGCTCTCCGCATGAACGTCAGACGCACAGGCAAAGCTGAAAATAAGAAAGGAAAAAGTGGCGCATACAGCTTTGCGCAATTGATCAGACATCCGGCTGTTCAGATGGAGAGTCATAAGACTTGATTCTTTCTGTTAGGGTATAAGCGATGATACCAACGAATTCCTTCACGGCAACATGTAACTTATAATAATTCCCAAGAACATCCAGACTGAAATACGAAAAATCCCCATTGCTGGTTAAATATCCGGCCGGATAAGGAATAACATCCCACCCATTTGAGCTAAAAACAGCCACAGCACGAGGCATATGAAAAGCAGAAGTAATCAACAGCCACTTTTCCCCTGCCTGTGGATGAAATTTGCGATAACTATATAGATAGTTTTCGTACGTATTTCTGGATTGATCCTCTATTAGGATACGCGACGTGTCAAAATTTAAATTATTCAATAAGTTATTTAAAAGTTTTGATTCTTTATGTGAAGGATCTTGTACGCCCCAATCTCCACCTGAAAAAACAATCTTCGTATGTGGAAAAATTTTGGATAACTTAATCATCTCCGTAATACGCTCTGCATTCTCGTTCAACTGGACTTGCTCGCGCGAATAAGACATTGGCACAGAAATAGAACCACCCAAAACAATTATCCCGTCTAAATTCTCGGGCAGAACCTTTGGTGGTTCATAAGCATCCTCAAGATACCTCAACGACACTTCTCCGACAGGTAAAAACCCGCAAATAAAGAAAACGAAGAGAGATAAAGCCAGCAAAAACTTGCCTGCCCGAAAGCCTTTAAAAATATAACCTAAAATCAACCCAAAACCTATGAGGGTCAAAGGCTGAACAATTTCCCAAATAAATTTTGATAAAAAGAAAAAAATATCTTCCACGATCTAAAACTATCCTCTTATCCCGAAACGATTACCCGATTCATAAAAACGTAATCCCAAATAGAAAAAGGACACAGATAGCAAAGCATAAGAAGCAACACCAAGAATAGCAAAGCCTAATGTCTGCCAATGATGATACACAACAAACTCAATCGGCACATGGCTCATCAAACTAACAGGCACAAGTGTCAGCGCGATAACTTTTAATGCCCCAGTAAAAATAGGAGCAGGACGCGACGCCATCAAATTAAAGTTAAAATAAATCTCCTCGGCAGAACCCAAAAACTGCTTCAACCAAAAGCCAAGCGTCGCAAAAAACAAAATGCCACTCGCGAACACAACAGACCCCATAATCAAAAAGAACGGCATTGGCACCCATGAAAAATCATACCGCACACAACAAAACGCCAATAAACAAATACCGAATAATAACTCGCCTAATCCGGTATTCTTTGAACTGCTAAAGGCTGCAGACAATAAAACAGGTTTCGGAAGAGTCAGATAAGAATCCAATTCACCATGATCAATCTGTTCGGGGATCATACGCAAACCAAAAGCAAACAAAGACACCAACCCCCAACAGGCAATTGACAGTCCATAAGCATACAGAGCATGTTCTAACTTCCAGCCCCCCAAATCAGGGGCCACAGTAAACACAATAAACCAAATCGGAATATAGATCAGATGCGTAGTCACACTAAAGATAGCCCGAATAAGCATCGCACCTCTTTGCCCCGTAGCCGATTTAAACGTCATACGGATCAATGCCAGAAAGAAACGGAGATTGGATAAAACCTCAGCCACCATGCACCTCTACTTTTCTAAGGCACATCTGATAAAACATAGAAAGGCCAACTCCTACAAATCCCAGCCAAAAGATTTGCAATGCCATCACTCCTGCGATGCCTGACCAAGTAGGATCGAACAAAAGACCAACAGGATTTCCGACCAAAGACGCAAATGGTAAAAACTTCAAAACCTCTCCGGACAGAAAAGACGGATACAGTACAAGCGGCACATAAATCCCCCCGAACAGCAAACAGAACTTTTGATAGGAGTGATAAATAAAGACCGCATCATTCGTCCAGAATGTGCTCAAGCCCGCCAGAATTTGAAACAACAAATGAAGCACAGAAGCCAGAACAAGCCCGACAAAAACAGCCACAATGGCTACGGCCCCACCGCTCGGCCACCCACCCACCATCCAATAGATAAATGGGATAGACACAACATAGTAAATCAGAAGGTTGCCGAGCAATGCGCCGATCCCTTCTGACAATCGCATCCATAAATACGGAATGGGCCGATTTAAAAAATACCCGATATTTCCGGACCTGACATCACTTTCGATCACAACGAACAGACGCGGAGACAAAAAAAACATCATCTGTGCAAAAGCCATGTGCCATGCCATATCAACACGCGGGATAGAGGCCGGGCCATATCCGGATTTATAAATTAAATCCCACATGGCAATCATGACCCAATCAAGAAGTAAAAAAACCAAATAGCGGGTAAAAATGCGCAACCTGTTATTTAAATGATCCCCAAAGGCTATGCGCGCAAAGTGATAATATTTAATCACAACAAACTCCCCGCATATATCTCCTTGATAATATCTTCCATAGGGGGGTCTTCAACAGTGATGTCCTGCAAAGAAGATAACTTCATGGCTTGCTGCAAAACAGCTTCTACGGAAACTTGGGACGTATCAACACTCACGCGCAATTGGTGGGGCATAGCTTCAATCAAGCGCACACCATTCATGTCCAAAGCAATTGCTTCTTCTTTCATGGCCAACGTAATAATTTTTTCGCGAATAAATCCCGATCTCAATTCTCTCACAGGTTTATCCGCAACCAAGTGACCATGGTCAATCACGATAACACGATCACAAACACGTTCCATGTCGCCGGTATCATGGGATGTCAGCAAAACGGTAGTCCCGTCTTCATCCGATGCTTTCTTAACCAAATCGCGAATAACACCCTTGGATACAACATCCAAACCGACAGTCGGCTCATCCAGAAACAGTATTTTCGGACGATGCAGTAAACTGGCAATAATTTCGCACCGCATCCGCTCGCCCAAAGATAATTGGCGCACAGGCTTGGATACAATATGCCCCGCATCAAACGCATCAACCAAGGTCTTAATCCGGCTTTTGAAATCGTCTCTGGACATGTCATAGGCATAAGACAGCAACTCGAACGTATCCTGAGCAGGCAAATGATACCAAAGCTGCGACCTTTGCCCGAAAACTGTCCCGATTTTATAAGCCATGGATTTTCGGTCTATCCACGGGACAAAACCGCCAATCTCGACATGCCCGCCGTCAGGGTGCAAAATCCCCGAGAGCATCTTAATTGTAGTAGATTTCCCCGCTCCGTTCGGCCCCACAAAAGCCACACGTTCCCCCTCCTCCAATGAGAAAGAGACACCATCAACAGCTTTGACGGTTGTATATTCAGGCGAAAACAACCCCTTCAAGAAACCGGATTTCTTACGGACTTTGAAACTTTTTTGCAGATTTTCAACGAAAACAGACTGAGCCATGGATTTTCTATACTACAGAAAATCCAAAAACAAAACGCCCACATGTTGGACATAACGTAAATGCTAGGCAACAAAAATTCCTCTCGTTTCTTTTCAAAGAAAGCATATAATAATAAAATGTCATGTAACCCTATGAAGGAAGAACATCATGTCTAAATCACAAGACACTAAGAAAGACACCAAGAAAAAGCCTCAAAAAACCGCCAAGGAAAAGAAATTAGCCAAACAAGAAAAGAAAAAAGGCTAATAAACCACCTCCAAAAACAAGTAATTCCGGCGAAAGCCGGAATTTTTCTTTAAGACGAACTTTAGAGACTATAACGAGATAATTCTCTCTTCTTAGCCTCTAGAACGGCAATATCCCCATCAATAATTTTCCGTGTCACGTGCCTTTCAAAGAGTTCCTTGGAACTTTCATACAAAGACCTACCAGTCAAACATGCAAAACCGGCAGCAAAGATAAGATACACACCAGCCCCATTAGTAGGGGCGCTTTGAGGATGAAGATCGACCGCATCAGGTTTAGAATTTTGCCCAATTAACTCGGATTTTTTACATTCAGCCAAACCTGCCAGTAAAAACTGACCTGTAGCTGCTAAAAATGTAGCCGTTACTCCAAGCCCTGTATTAACATTGATACGGGAGAATTCATTTATTTTATCCCTGC
>QKCR01000069.1 GCA_003245575.1 Alphaproteobacteria bacterium
CGATCACGATAATCCGTTTGCTGTTTTGCAGAATTTGAAACTGAAGTAACTGATATGGATGTTTCCAAGCGCAAAGAATTTTTTAGATTCATTCGTGATATTCCGTATAAAATTGCTTTGTTAGAAGATGAACAGGATTATTGCTGCTCTACAAAATCTACTATGCTTTCCGCCTTATTTGAAAAAAATGGTCTGGAAACACGACAGATTATTTGCAAATTCGATTGGAGAGACACACCTTTACCACCAGATATATTGTCTTTGCCTTATAATCCGGATGATACAACCCATCAGTATTTTCAAGTTTTTATCCCTGAGACTAGTAAATGGGTGAATTGTGATCCGACGTGGGATGTCGGTTTGAAATCTCTTGGCTTCAAGGTGGCGGAATGGGATGGTTTATCTGATACTGAACTAGCGGTTAATCCTACACATATTTATTCAGCGTCTGAAAGTTCGAATATGATTAATGGAATATTTCAAGATCGTGCTTTGATATCCGCGCATATGGATTTTCATCGTGATTATTATTATGCGATTAATCGTTGGATGGCCTCAGGCAGGCTTTGAAATTAAAATAGAATAATCACCCCCCAGACAAGGGCGGCATTGATGAGAGCTAAAAGGACTGCGGCGGAACCAAGGTCCTTTACTTTTTTTGAGGCTTCGTGCCAGTCGTTCGAGATGCGTTCAATGACGCATTCAAAGGCGGTATTGATAATCTCGGCAATGAGAATAATGAAGAGGGAGCTGATCATCAGGATGCGTTCTATTGTTGTAACATCCATCCAGAAAGCCAAGGGCAGGGCAATGGCGCAAAGCAGAAGTTCCTGACGGAATGCGGCTTCGGATTTAAAGGCTGTTGTTAAGCCTTCTACGGAATAGCCGAAGGCTTTCAGGATGCGTTTTAGGCCTGTGTTTTTCTGAGGGGCGGTCATATTACGGCCTCTCTGGTCTCTATATCGAGGGCGATAATATCTTCCAGTGTTGGAACTGTTTTTCCCTGTGCAAAGGTTAGGCCCTTTTCAACAATCGGGATAATTTGTCCGAAAGAGATTTCTTTTTTCAGGAATTTTTCAACGGCGATTTCGTTCGCTGCATTAAATCCGATGCAGGCCGATTGTCCTGCGTCTAATGCGTCGTAGGCCATACGAATTGACGGGAAGCGCGTTGTATCAGGTTGTTCAAATTCGAGTTTTGACAGGCTTGACCAATCAAGTGTCTTTCCTGTTGTTGCCATGCGTTCAGGATAAGCCAGAGCATAAGCGATAGGCGTGCGCATATCCGGTGCGCCGAGTTGGGCCAGAACCGAGCCGTCTTTATATTCCACCATCGAATGGATGATGGATTGCGGGTGAATGAGAACATCTATTTGGGGGACTGGCATGTCAAAGAGGTAGTGGGCCTCGATAATCTCCAGAGCTTTATTCATCATACTGGCACTATCGACCGATATTTTTGCGCCCATTATCCAATTGGGGTGGGCAATGGCTTGTTCGGGTGTTGCACAATCCATTTGCTCTTTTGACCATGTGCGGAACGGGCCACCTGAGGCAGTCAGGATGATCTTTTTAATTTGCTCGCGGTTGTGATTTTCAAACACTTGAAAAATAGCGTTGTGTTCACTATCGACGGGTAGAATTTTTGTGCCGTGTTTCTTGGCTTCATTCAAAACCAGTTCACCCGCCGCAACCAGCGGTTCTTTATTGGCAATTGTGAGGGCTTTGGTGTTCGGGATGGATTTTAAAACAGGTTCTAAGCCTGCAATGCCGACAATGGCGGCCATGAGCAGGTCAGTCTCCATGGCGGAGGCTTCCAGTACCGCATTGCGACCTGCGCCGACTTTGATGTTTGTTGTGCTGAGGGCGGATTTTACTGTTTCATATTGGCTGTCATCGGCAATGACTACAAATTCCGGGTTAAGGGCTTTGGCTTGTTCGATCAAAAGCTCTGCATTCTTTCCTGCGGTTAAAGCGCGGATTTTGAATGTCTCCGGATTGGCCTTGATTAAATCAATCGTGCTGGTGCCTATTGATCCTGTTGATCCGAGAATGGAGATGGTTTTTTGAGACATCCAAAATTCCTCTTAGAATCCCTGATAGATGAGCATTAAATAGGCTACGTACACGGGGATGACGAGAAGAAGAGCGTCGATGCGGTCAAGGAGTCCGCCGTGTCCGGGGATGAGGGTGCCTGAGTCTTTGACGCCTGCTTTGCGTTTGGCAAGAGACTCCAGAAGGTCGCCTGATTGTCCCGTGATACCGATGAGTGTTCCGACGATCAGGGTGGACAGCCAAGACGGGGTTAAGCCGTCCATTGATGCGGGGGTAAAGAATTGCAGGCAAATAGACAGAGTAAGTGCGGGGCCCAGAAGTGCGCCTGCGTAACCTGCCCAAGTTTTGTTCGGGCTGATGTTCGGAGCCATTTTGGGGCCGCCGAAATTTTTTCCAAAGATGTAGGCTACTGTGTCGCTTGCCCAGATGGTTAGGAATAGATAGAGGATCAGGATTTTTCCGTCGTCCATCAGTTTGTAGCCGTTCATTTCCAGTTGAGAGAGCAGGGAGAACGGAACAGCCATATAAAGGGTTCCAAGTGCAAAGAGGATGATGCGTTTTGGCCAAGAGGGGGTGAGCTTTAGAGCGATATTGTTCCATTCGAAAATCGAGATCAGGAAGGCGGCGCCCAAGAAGAGTGTGAAGGGTAGTCCGCCCCACCAGATAATTCCCACAAGCAGCGGAATCAATACAAGAGAGGAAAGAAGGCGGATCATGTATGAGGGCATGTGGCTCTGCCTTGCTTTATTCGCTATTGCGAGGAGTTGTTATTGTTCGTGGTGGAGTTTTTAACACCGCCGTATCGTCTGTCACGGTTGTTGTATTCCGCGATGGCTTTGTCGAGATCGGCTTTGTCAAAGTCAGGCCATAATGTGTCGGTGAATACAAATTCTGTATATGCACAAGGCCAGAGCAGGAAGTTTGAAATACGCTGTTCGCCGCTTGTGCGGATCATTAAATCAGGATCGGGGATGCCTGCGGTCATCAGGAATTGCGGGAAGAGGGCTTCGACTTCTTCTTGTGAGAGTTTGCGTTTTTCGCGCGCTGCGTAGTCTGCCAGAGCGGTGGCTGCGTGCAAAATGTCGTTGCGTCCGCCGTAATTGAGGGCCATGACCAGAGTAATCTTGCGGTTATCAGCCGTTAGACGTTCCGCGTTGTCAATCAAATCAACGATGTCTTGATCGAAGGCTGTGCGATCACCGATGACGCGCAAGCGGACACCGCTTTTGTGAAGGTCTGCTGTCTCCGAACGCAAATACGTACGGAGTAGGCGCATCAGCTCTTTAATCTCGCTTTCCGGGCGAGACCAATTCTCCGAGGAGAACCCAAACAGGGTCAGATATTTAATACCGGTTTTGGCGGCGGATTCGACGATGCGCTTGACGGCTTCTGTGCCGCGGTGGTGGCCCACCGTACGCGGTAATCCGCGTGCGTTGGCCCAACGACCGTTACCGTCCATGATGATGGCAACATGAGTCGGGATGTTCAGGTTTGTGTCTTTGTTATCCGTCAAACCCAACACCTATACTTTCATCACATCGGCTTCTTTTTTCGCCAAATGGTCATCAACGTTTTTGATGAATTGGTCAGTGATTTTTTGAACTTCGTCAGACATTCTTTTGTGTTCGTCTTCGGAGATTTCACTGTCTTTCTCAGCTTTTTTCAGTCCATCCATACCGTCGCGGCGGATGTTGCGGATAGCAACGCGTGCTTGTTCGGCGTATTTTCCTGCAACTTTTTGAAGTTCTGTACGACGTTCCGTAGAGAGTTCAGGAACAGGAACGCGGATCAAAGTTCCTTCGGCTTGTGGATTTAGCCCTAAGCCAGATTCACGAATAGCTTTTTCTACGGCTTTGGTGTTGTTTGCGTCCCATACTTGAACAGCCAGCATGCGGTTTTCAGGAACAGAGACGTTTGCTACTTGGTTCAAAGGCATTTTGGCGCCGTACACGTCAACGGTCACAGGTTCTAGCATATTTACGGATGCGCGGCCTGTTCGCAAACCGGTATATTCTTTTTCCAGCATATCAACTGCACCCTGCATACGGGATTTCAGATCATTCATATCTATAGACATCTTTTATTCCTCTTTATTTTGTACGAGATTATTTGTCACTGACGATGGTGTATTCACCTTCGCCTTTCATGACTTTTGCAAAGTTTCCGTTTTCGCGGATTGAGAACACCATGACCGGAATTTTATTTTCACGTGCCAGAGAAACGGCTGTGGCATCCATGACTTTCAAGTCTTTGGTCAGGATGTCCATATAAGTCAGGTGATCGTATTTTTTAGCTTCAGGGTCTTTGAACGGATCAGCGGTGTATATGCCGTTGACTTTAGTGCCTTTGGCGATCAGGTCACAGTTCATTTCGGATGCGCGCAAGGACGCGCCCGTGTCTGAAGTGAAGTAGGGATTGCCTGTTCCTGCTGCGAAAATAACCACGCGGCCTTTTTCCATGTGGCGGATGGCTTTGCGGCGGATGTATGGCTCGCAGACTTGATCCATCTGGATGGCTGACTGGACACGAGTCTTAATTCCGATGTTTTCAAGTGCGTTTTGCATACACAAGGCGTTAATGACAATTCCTAACATTCCCATGTGGTCGGCTGTGGTGCGGTCCATGCCGTTTGATGCACCGGATACGCCGCGGAAGATGTTTCCTGCACCGACAACGATACAGACCTCAACACCCATATCGACAACTTCTTTGACATCTTGAGCAATGCGGGCAACTGTATCCGGGTCCAGACCGAATTCTTTCGGGCCCATTAGGGCTTCTCCCGACATTTTGAGCAATACGCGCTTATATTTTAATTGGGCGGATTGTTTGGGGCTTTCGGTTTGGTCAGGCTCTTTAATTGCGGGCATGGCGGTCATGTCTCTACTCTTTTTTTTCAGGCTTTGATAGAATTCCCGATAGTCATACCATCGACGACAAAAAATGCAAGAAATTCAGAAAATTAATAGAAAAAAACCCGTAGAAACTACGGGTTTTCTTCAAAAATAATTTGTCAGAAGATATTAGCCGTTAACAGCTGCAGCAACTTCAGCAGCGAAGTCGGTTTCTTCTTTTTCAATGCCTTCACCCAAAACGAAGCGGGCGAATGCTGCCAATTTGATTGGAGCGCCAGCTTCTTTGCCTGCTTTATCAAGCAATGCAGAGATTTTGGTGTCAGGGTCCATGATGAATGCTTGCTCTAGAACGCAAACTTCTTCGTAGTATTTGCGCATACGGCCTTCGAGCATTTTCTCAACGATTTCAGCAGGTTTTCCGGAAGCCAAAGCGGTTTCACGTTGAACTTGTTTTTCGCGTTCCATCGCAGCTGGGTCAACGCTTGCAACGTCCAAGAATTCAGGAGCAGCAGCAGCAACGTGCATTGCCAATTGTTTGCCGAGTTCTTGAAGTTTTTCTGCAGGAGCAGCGGATTCAAGAGCAACCAATACACCGATTTTGCCCAGGTTCGGAGCAATCGCGTTGTGTACGTAGGATGCTACATAGCCTTCGCCAACGCTCAGTTTAGTAGAGCGGCGGAGGGACATGTTTTCACCGATGGTTGCGATCAAAGCTGTCAGAGCTTCAGAAGTGGTTTTGCCTGCTTCGAAAGCTGCGTTTGCCAAAGACTCGGTTGCTCCGTCAGTGGTGATTGCCAGAGCAGCAGCTTTTTTCACGAAACCTTGGAATTGGTCGTTACGGCCAACGAAGTCTGTTTCAGCGTTGATTTCAACAAGAGCAGCTTGTTTTCCGCATTCGGAAGACGCTACGGCAACCAAACCTTCAGCAGCGGTACGTCCGGATTTTTTAGCAGCTTTTGCCAAACCTTTTGTACGCAACCAGTCAATTGCTGCTTCCATATCGCCGTTGTTTTCTACGAGCGCGTTTTTCGCGTCCATCATACCGGCGCCGGTTTTTTCACGAAGGTCTTTGACCATGGATGCTGTAATGTCAGCCATCTTTTTTTCCTCTTTGTCTGTGTGTGTTTAGTGTTGAGCTGTTTATAAGAGGGACGGGATGTCCATCCCTCTTATATGATTCAATTAGGCGTTAGCTGCTGCTTTTTTTGCTTCTGTTTCTGCTTCTGCGTTTGCAGCAGCAGGCAAAGAAACTTCTACGTTTTCAGCTTCGCCCATATCTTTGCCACTTGAAGACATTTCTGCCTGAATTCCGTCAAGAATTGCAGAAGATACCAAGTCACAGTACAGTTCGATTGCGCGCAATGCGTCATCGTTACCAGGAATAGGGAAGTCGATGCCTTCAGGAGAAGAGTTGGAGTCAATCACAGCAATAACAGGGATACCCAGTTTGTTTGCTTCTTTAACTGCGATGTCTTCTTTGTTGGTGTCGATGATGAAAATTGCATCAGGTTGACCAGCCATATCTTTGATCCCGCCGATGGACAGCTCGAGCTTTTCCATTTCACGACGCAGCATCAGGATTTCTTTTTTCGTGTATGGGATTTTGTCCATAGCGAAAATGGTTTCCAATTCTTTCAAACGGTTGATGGAATTGGTTACTGTTTTCCAGTTGGTCATCATACCACCCAACCAGCGGTGGTTCACGTAGTACTGACCGCAACGTTTTGCAGCATCAGCAACAGTGGATTGTGCTTGACGTTTTGTTCCTACGAACAGAACGCGTCCGCCGTTTGCTACGATTTCACGTACTGTGCGCAAAGCCTGATCCAGCATAGGAACAGTTTGTTGCAAGTCGAGAATGTGAACGCCGTTACGCACACCAAAAATAAATGGGCGCATTTCAGGATTCCAGCGACGGGTGTTGTGACCAAAGTGAACGCCTGCTTCGAGTAGTTGGCGCATTGAAAATTCGGGCATTGCCATAGTGTATTTCTCCTTTTCCGGTTTTTGCCTCTACAGGGGTTGTGACGACGAACCATTCGCCGCACCGGGACGGAAACCAAGATTTGTCTGCCTTGATTGCCTCACCCTGTATGTGAATTAGGGCTGTTTATATGGATTTTGCGCCCGTATTGCAAGCAAAAATCGCGGATTTTTCCGCGATTCCTCTTGAATCCTTATTATTTGCAGTATTTCAGTCTTTTAAACCGAAATATCTACCAGTGATCCGCGCTCTGTGCGGCCTTTAGGCTGGCTTTTTTCTGTATCCTGCGTCACCAGTTGAAGCTGGTTCTTGCTCTGGGATTCTTGATTTCCCTGAACAACTCGCTGACTTGCCTGTTGTGCTCCTTGGATACGCTCTTTGGCTGTATCGCGGTTGGCCAAGCCTACGTCCGGATTGCTTTCGTTTCTTAATTGTCTGGTCAGAGGCGCAACGCTTTGCTGCCCGACACCTGCTGTTGATGCTACCATTCTGACTTACCTCATTTCCGGCATTGGTATCCGGCTTTTTGCTTATTTAATATCCATCCATGTTAAGCGAAAAGCCTTAATTTTTGCTGAAAGAGCAAAAAAGCTAAAATTTTATGGATTCTTTGTAGTTCATTTACTTTCTGTAAATCAATAGAGGCGTATTATGTAGATATTAGGGTGTCTATATATGCTTATATGAAATTATGTCTTTTCGGTGGCGGTACCGAGATCGGAGTTAATGCGTTTGGAGTAGTGGTCTATGGGACTTAGTGAGGTTGGAGATATAGATTTCGGTTTTTCCGAACCTGCTGCTGATCGTTTCGGCGGAAGTGGTCGTTCGGAATATTCTGATATTTCTCCGTTGCTTGTCGGGTTGTATGACTCCCATAAGGAGTATGCCCGTACCGGAGAGAGTCAGCCGCAATTCAAAGAGGTAATTTGCCAGCAGATGGCGGATATATTGTCCGTGTCTTCCCGTGTTGTTGACCGCGAAATGGTTACCGATGTTTTGGTAACGCTTCTTAGACAATCCGAAACGGATCTTAAAGCAGCTATGGCCGAACGTTTGGCGTTGATTGAAAATGCACCGCTACGTTTGCTTCTTCAGCTGTTGAATGATGATATTTCTGTCGCCAAGCCCGTTATTCTAAAAAGTCAGGTTCTCAATGACCTGGACCTTCTTTATATCATTCAATCCCGTGATACGACTTTCTGGCAAGTGATCGCAGAGCGTAAGAACTTGAATGAGAATGTTGTTGACGCATTGGCAGATACGCATGATGTGCCAACGGCAAAAAATTTGGTTGCAAATGATACAATCCAGTTTTCAAAATTTGCGATGGGTATTCTGGAAGGATTGGCAAAAGATAATGAAGATCTTGCACGTCCGCTGTTACGACGTCCTGATGTGCCAGAGCATATTGCTCGCACCCTGTACCAACTCGTCGGTCAGGAATTGAAAATTGCTCTGGAAGAGAAATCTGTTGAAGTTTTAGGTGCAGAAAAGGCTGCTGTTGTTGCGGATATTGTCCATGATGTTGTCGGTGAATTTGCTCAGGACAGCAAGGCATACGGATATATGCCAACCGAGGCGATGATGCGGGCAGCAGATTTGTTCTTGCGTCAGGGGAAGTTAGATGTTCATTTGATGTTGCGGACACTGAAACGTGGTCAGGCTTCGTCTTATGTGGCCCAGTTGAGCACATATTCAGGATTGTCATCAGATATTGTGATTTCTCTGTTACAACAAAAGAATGGTCAGGGACTTGCAGTTATTGCCAGAGCTTGCGGTATCAAGCGTCAGGAATTTGCGATGCTCTTTGTTTTGACACGTCAAGTGTTTGATAAGTCGGAAGACGTTTCTGCTGCGATGACTATTCGTGCGCATGAGTATTTTGACAAGATTTCGGTCGATCTGGCCAGAACCATATTAAAACGCAGCCAACATTAGGGGCTGCGCTTATCAAGGTTTAAGTAGGGGGAAAGCGGTAGGTAATAGGGGTGTGGCCTTTAAGGCGACCTGTTACGCTGCCTTTTTCTGGGAAGAAAGTGCTTCGACGCCCGGCAGGGGTTTCCCCTCCATCCATTCAAGGAAGGCCCCGCCGGCGCTCGAAACGTACGTAAAGTCTTCGATGCATCCTGCTTGTTCTAGTGCAGAGACTGTGTCCCCACCTCCTGCAACGCTGACAATTTTTCCTGCCTTTGTGAATTCCGCGACTGCTTGGGCTGCACCGTTTGTGCCGTTGTCAAAAGGCTTTACTTCAAAGACACCGAGTGGGCCGTTCCACAAAACTGTCTTACATTCCGCCAAAACTTCACGGATTTTTTCAACTGTTGCTGGGCCTGCGTCCACGGCTTCACGTTCTGCCGGCATGTCTGCCGCCGCGTAGATTTCGAAAGGTGCGTTTTCACGGAATTCAGTAATTGTCACGCGGTCTATGGGCAAAATGATTTCGCAATTTGCTGCTTTGGCAGTTGCCATGATGGCTTTGGCTTCGTCCGCCATGTCTTTTTCACACAAAGATTTCCCAACTTCCATACCCAGCGCATACATGAAGGTATTCGCCATGCCACCGCCGAGTAAGAGGTAATCTACTTTTTTGACGAGGTTGTGGAGGACAGACAGTTTGGTGGATACTTTTGCGCCGCCGACAAGTGCCAATACCGGACGCGCAGGGTTTTCCAAAGCGGCGTTGAGAGCGTTTAACTCTGCTTCCATCAGCATACCAGCGCAAGCGGGCAGGTGATGTGCCAAGCCTTCGGTTGAGGCGTGTGCGCGGTGGGCTGCGGAGAATGCATCGTTACAATAGATCTCGCCCAGAGCTGCGAGTTGCTTGGTAAAGGCAGGGTCGTTTTTTTCTTCTTCCGGATGAAAACGGACATTTTCAAGAAGAGTGACTTGTCCGTTCTGGAGAGCTGCTGCGGCTTGTTCTGCCGGTGCGCCAATACAGTCTTTTGCAAAGCCGACTTTTGTACCCCAGCTTTTTTCCAAGGTGGGGAGCATAAATTCAAGAGAAAATTCAGGTGTCACGCCTTTTGGTCTGCCGAAGTGTGAGAGAACGAGTGTTTTGGCGCCGTTCTTTGTCAGGAAATCAATGGTCGGCTTCAGGCGATCAATACGGGTTGTGTCAGTGATGACACCGTCTTTTGCAGGCACGTTCAAGTCTGCACGCAAGAGAACTGTTTTGCCGGTTACGTCCATATTTTTCAAAGATTGAAAGTCCATGTGTTTTCCTATGCTGTATCTTTCTATTTCAAATTTTTCAGGTTCTCTGTGGTCTCGATCAGACGTGTTCTGAGTGTCGGGTCGAGGAAGGAGTGTCCTGCGTCGGGGACGATAATATAGTCTGCCTCGGGCCATGCCAAGTGTAATCGGTTGGCAGAGGCCATCGGGCAAATCATGTCATAGCGGCCTTGGATGATGGTGGCCGGTATTGATCTGATTTTTCTGATATTTTTGAGGAGGCTATCCTCAGCCCCTATGACTTGGGTGTAGAAATAATGGGCTTCAATTTTCGCCATGGCGAGCGCATAAAAACGCTGATCGTCGGAAACTAGAGTTTCTTTTTGTGGGTAGAAAGAGGCGCAAGTTGACTCATAGGCGTTCCATCTGAGCGCCGCTTCAATGGCTGCGCGGTCATCATGTCCGATTAAGTCTTCGTAATAAGATTTTAGGAGGTCGGCTTGATCTCGCCCGTCGATAAAGTTTTCCCATGCCTCAGGGAAGATGGTGGACATGCCTGTCATGAACCAATCAATTTCGTATTGCTCCATCAGGAAAATAGAGCGTAGGCATAGGCTGATGCATCTTTCGGGGTGTTTTTGGGCGTAGGACAGTGCGAGGGTGCTTCCCCATGATCCTCCGAATAAATGCCATCGTTCAATTTTCAGATGGATACGGAGTTTTTCCGTGTCGTCCAAAATATCGCCAAGCGTGTTATTCGTCAGGCTGCCCAATGGGTGAGAGCGTCCCGCGCCGCGTTGGTCAAAGATGATGATGCGATAAAAGTCGGGGTCAAAAAAACGACGATGGATTGAAGTTGCGCCTGCACCCGGGCCACCGTGGAGTACTATAACGGGAACACCATCCGGGTTACCGCTTTGTTCCCAGTAAATTGTGTGGGTGTCATCGACCGATAGAAACCCTTGAGAGTAGGGGGTGAGCGGCGGGAACAAGTCCCGCATCGGGCGTGGGTGAAGTGCCGAGGCATAGCTCAAGGATTTCGGCGATGCTTTTTGTAAAGGAGGGTGGTTTGTCACGGATTGCCCCCTAAGATTTTTCTGATGCCTTCTATGTCTGTTTTTTCAGGTGTGGAGGTTTCCAGCGTTGGGGTTGAAGGCTTTGCGATAGATGGTTTTTCAGGTTCGTTGATTGCCGTGTTATTCGAGATGGTTTTCATACCTGATGTACTTGGCTGGAGTATTGGGGATGAGCTGGATTTATCCAAAAGCTCTAATTGCCCTATTTGTTCCAACTCGATATAGGGGCCATTATAATTCCTGACCCAGCCGCGTATACGGATATATTTTCCTTTGAGAGATTGCAGGGAAATATTTTGTTTCGAGAATTCTTTTTGTAAAGCTTTCGAAATGCCGACTGTAAAATCTTCTTTCCAATTCTGTTCAAAATTCAGGTAAAGATTATTTTTTGTCAAAGAGGCGTTTTCAACACGACCTTCAATAATCTGAACAGAGTTTAAATGGGTTTTGACTGTCTCGGGCGTTTGAATTTCTATGCCGTTTTCTGCCCATATCCCGAGTTTTTCCTGTCTGGCCTTTTGTTCCTCTGTATAGAGGTCCGCTAACAATTCAGGATTGGACGGATTAGGCCATACCATAGCCAACCCTTCGCGCACTAATTGCCCTTCAATCCATGTGCGGTCGGTGCCACATTCTAATTGGGAAATTTTATTATCCATACGGTCTGTACGCCCGAGGTCGGGGACCTTGGTTTGATACAGTGTGCAGCGTTGACCTTTTAAGAGTGTTTCCAGTCGTTCTTTAGTTTTTTTATCAAGATCAGGAATGTTTTCAGGAGTGCGCAAGTTCGGGAGCACATAGATAGTTTTATCGCTTGCCAGAAAATGCAGACCGTCTATAACTTTATCTACTGTCAATGGTGTGGGATTGCGGACGAGTTTCGGGAAGTTTGACCGAACAGTTTCTGTTTTTTTGCCTAGAGTTTCGTCCGAATTTTCTGTCGGAATTCCTGTTGCCAAGGCAGGATGGATTAAAACGGCAAAGGCCGCCATCAGGCAAGCTGTTGAAGCTAAAGTCATTCGGTTTATGCGCATGGAGCAAGATTTATGGATTATCAGTCTTTTTGCAAGTCTTTCGTTGCTTTGTTGTCAATTTGTACTCTGGTTTTAAGTGTTGCGGCCTGTACAACTAACCCTGCAACGGGTGAGCAGCAATTTACCGGACTAATGTCCAGTTCTCAGGAGAAGGCTCTGGGGGCTGAAGCTCATCAAGAGATTATCAAAGAATATGGCGGCGTTTATAATCATCCCGGTTTGCAAGCTTATGTGAACCAGATCGGTCAGCGGCTTGCCAAAAATACAGAGCGGGGAGATGTAACTTATCGATTTACATTGTTGGATTCTCCTGTTGTGAATGCGTTTGCTTTGCCGGGCGGATATGTTTATGTGACGCGCGGAATTCTCTCGATTGCCAATACCGAAGATGAACTGGCCTCGGTTTTGGCACATGAAATCGGCCACGTTACAGCCCGCCATCAGTCCGAACGG
>QKCR01000115.1 GCA_003245575.1 Alphaproteobacteria bacterium
AAGAACATTGCTTTCAATTATTGATCCATTCTCATTCATCTTCTTCTCTTCCGATTTGAACTTGGGGGGATTGTTTACTGCGACGGACATTTATGAGAGATGTATCGAGCATATCTTTGAGATGTGCTGCGTAGTGTTTTTCGATCATCTCGACTGACGTTCTGCAATTCTTTGCCACTTGGTAAATGTCCGCACCCTCTAGCAAGCGGAAACAAATGTAACTATGACGTAAGGAATACGCTGTGCGCGCCTTTCCGCTACGGTCATATTTTAGGTTATGATCAACCAAAACGCCATTGAACATTTTTTTAAATTCATTGGGGAAGAGCTTATCGGTCGGTTTGGGAAGTGCATAAGCCAAACCTGTTTCATCTTTATCTTTGCCCGCATCATCTTCGGAGAGTTTACCGTTAGGGCGCGGGCGATCCCGCAGACGTTCAAACGGGCGCACGGCACCTGGCATGGATTTACAATATCCGACGCCGCGTTTGCCGCGCACCTCGATTTCCAAGATATTCTCGCCTGACCATTCGTCATGGACGATTTCAATATCGCGAAATTCGAGATGTTTGACTTCATCAGGTCTTAGGCCTGTGTTCGTCATAAACAATACAAAGTCATGAAGCTGTTCAGCGTACCACTTAAAACGCGGTTGTTTTGGGTTATGCGCGTTTTTACGGGTTGCTTCATAGAGTTGTTTATATTCTTTCGGTGTGAACCATGGGCGGTGATTAACCTTGGTTTGCCGCCTATAGGGATCGGATAAGTCCGGTACGTAATCAATCATATTGTGCCGCAGAGCGGTTTTTAGAACCATATTGAGAGTTACGATTTCATTGTGAATGGTATTCCGTGCGGGGCACTTCCACGGTCTTTTGTTTTGTTGTGTGTCTTCTTGCCCTTCTTCAGGCAGAGGCTCTGTCATCCTATGCATCCTGTATTCCTGCACTGTGCCCGATGTAATGGCAGCCACGGGCATTTTGCCAAAGAACGGCATAAGATGAAGACGGATACGGTCTTTGTGGCCCCTGACCCATTTAGGGCTGCGGTGGCCGCGTGTGACGGCTTCATATTCGTCTGTGAACATGGCCGCGACTTTGGCAAAGCTCTTCCCGCTATAGAGTTCCCCGTGACGATCTTTTGCGCAAAGTTCCAGATACCAGTCTGTTGCGACTTCTTTTGCCAAGGTGAGACTCTTTTCCTTGGTGCTTTGACGCCATTCTTTTCCCTGAAGGAAGGTGTAACAGTGCCATGCGCCATCTTCCGAACGGCGATAGAGGGCAACTTTTCCACCGAGGATTTTATGACGTTCCATAGCGTCTCTCCCTTCGTGTGCGAAACTGCGCGATTTGTGCGAGTTTTGTGCGACTGTTTTTATTATATCACAGGGAGATTAAGGAAGAAATAACGTGTCGTTATGTTATTGATTTAGTTGTATTTTATTGGTTGCGGGGGCCAGATTTGAACTGACGACCTTCAGGTTATGAGCCTGACGAGCTACCGGGCTGCTCCACCCCGCGATCTCAATAAACAGTTTTAAAAACAGATGTTTTTGGACTTTGGTAGCTTCTGGTTTCTGGAGCGTGGGAGCGGTATATCGCAAAGCCCCCGCGTCCGTCAACCCTAAAGTAGGTCAAACTGCTTAAGTGCGGCTTTTTGGCGGGATTCGAGGTCATTTATGTTGAAATCCTTGATCATATCCTCGAACAGGCGGTGCCAATTGACTTCGGCCTGAAGATGAATAAAGACCGAGCCTAACCCCAGCGCAGCGCGGTCCATAAAGACAAATTCGCGCGGTGGCTTGACCCCGCCGACTTCCTTCAGACGCTTATGAACCTTTTGGGCGGTTTCACGCCCGTACACACCGCTGTCGGCTTTGCCGATGACGCGAGCATTATCTTCCAGAAGCGGTTCATACAAGAACCCTGCCCAAATGAGCAACGTTTCGATTTGATCTTTGTTGAGATTTTCAAACCCCCATGTCTCGAACGCATGAACTGCCAGAGAAGTGTCTTTGGTTTGGAGTGCGCGATAAAGATCAATGACGCCCCCGATAAACGGCGCCGGAAACACGCGGATACATCCGAAATCGAGTAAGTTGATCGAGAGGTCTTTGCGCACCGAATAATTCCCGAGATGCGGATCGCCGTGAATGATGCCGTAATAGTAAAGAGGCACATACCATGCGCGGAACATATTGAGGGCGATTTGATTGCGTGTTTCAACCGGTGCTGATTTGTAGTCCAGTATCTTTCCGCCTTCGAGCCATGTTGCAGTCAGCAATCTTTTGGTCGAGAGTTCGGACACGACTTCGGGAACATGGACAGATTTTTCATCGCGCAACATATAGCGATAGAGATTGCATTGGCGCGCTTCACGTTCGTAATCAAGTTCTTCGTAAAGACGATCTTTCAATTCATGGTGAATATTATTTGTCTGAATGGATTGATCGTAACTTTCATATAAAGAGAAAAGCAGTTTCAATTGTGACAAGTCTGCTGCGATGGCTGAATCCATATCGGGGTATTGCAGTTTACACGCCACCTCGCGTCCGTCATGAAGTATTGCCTTATGTACTTGCCCCAGACTTGCGGCGGCGGCGGCTTGCTGTCCGAAGGATTTGAATTTTGTTTCCCAGTCAGCACCCAATTCCGTTTTCATACGCCGTTTGACAAACGGCCAGCCCATAGGCGGTGCATTAGATTGTAAGTTTTGAAGAGCGTTCGCGTATTCAGGCGGAAGAGCTTCGGGGATGGTTGCCAGAATTTGTCCGACCTTCATCAACGGGCCTTTGAGATTGCCCAAGGATGCCAATAATTGGGCCGCGTGTTTTTCGCGTTCGATTTTAAGACCCAAAAATTTTTCACCCGCCACTTTTGCCGCAACGCCAGCCATGGTCGTCGAAACTTGCGAGTAACGCTTCACGCGTTGCCCCATTTTTCCTTTTTGTGGTTTATCAGGTGTCTTTGTCATGATTGTTTCCGTTGTCCTGTTCTACAAAATAGAGCATTCGTCATGCAACGCAATATATTCTAAGCTTGGCTTTTCCCCCCATCCTTTGGTATCTTTGAAGTCCAAGTTATTAAAATTTAATGTTCGGAGATATGAATGACCGCGAAAATCCAGAATCTGAGAGACCACGTGATTGAGGCGATGCTCGATGACGTCTGTGCCCAGGGGTGGAAATGGTCATTGGTCGAGGATGCGGCCCGTACACTTAAATTGCAGGATACCGCTGAAAAGACGCTGTTTCCGAACGGATTGATTGACGTTGTGACCCACTTCTCGGATTACGCCGACCGCAAAATGATCGCGGCATTGGATGACATTCCATACGATGCGTTGCGCAGCAAAGATCGAGTGCGGGCTGCCCTTCTGGCACGTTATGAAGTCCTTGCCCCCCATCGTGAGGCCGTTCGTCATGCCTTAGCTTTCTGGGCTTTACCGACCCATGTCGTTCAAAGTCAGCGTGTTTTGTGGCGCACTGCGGACAGAATCTGGGATTGGGCCGGCGATAAGGCGTCCGATTACTCCCGCCATACCAAACGGGCAATGCTTTCTTCTATTCTGGTCGGGACATCCATGGTCTGGATTACGGACGATTCCAAGGATATTATGGTTACTCAAGCTTTTCTTGACCGCCGTCTTGAAAATGCAATGGAAATCGGGAAAACAATTGGTACAATGAAAGCCGTGATACCAAATTTGTTTCGTCAATCCCAAGCCCGTAAAAACCCATAACCCACATGCCCGCTTTTCGTATTGTTTCTTTATCCCTGTGCGCCGCCAGTGCGTTGACTCTTGCTGTTGCTCTGCCTCAGCCCGCTTTTGCGCGATCCATTTTTGAAGTTTTGTTCGGGGATCATACTCTGGAACCGGTGAATCCTGATCAGAAAACGCCTTATGATCATAACAGCGCACCACAGAATACCCAGAGTAACGAGCTACTGGATATGTACGGCAAGGCTCCGACGGTTACAGGTGAAGGCAACACTCTGGATATTACGCGTCCGCATTTGAGTCCGGAAGAAGTTCAAGACTGGGGCTCGGGATTTATCTCCCAGGCCCTGAGCCTCAACCTCGACAACTGGGATGCTGTACATAAGGACATCCAGAAAGATTTCTCTTCATACGGATATAAAGAATATCAGGATTACCTGACACGCATGAATGTCCAAGGCTTGCTCAAGAACAATAACATGCGCATGCAAGCCATTGCAGACGGCCCTGCGCAGGTCTTGCGTGAAGGTCTGGTCTCCGGAACGTATCACTGGTTGGTTCAGGTTCCGATCATGACCACATTTTACAGCAACAATGTTGTAAAACTTAAAAGCAAGACGGACCGCCCCGGCCAAAACCAGAAACTTTTGGTGCAAATCCAGATCGGGCGCACCCAGAAAGACGTGGCAAACCCTCAAGGAATCGAGATTGAACGCTGGATCGTTCTTTCGGGAAAATAATTCTTGATAGGTCCTTTTATTTGCTTGTCTTGAGCGTACGGGATGCGCTAGGACATAGACTTCATTTCCATTGATGTATGTATTCGAGATTTTAGAGCAAGGAGTATCTCCATGGGGCAAGTCGCATTGCAAGACCACGACGAACAAGAAGCCGAAGCCATTGAAATAGGTGGCGTTGCCGGCAAACGTTTGAAAAGTTTTCTGGACCGTATTGAGCGTCTGGAAGAAGAGAAAAAAGCTCTGGCAGATGACATCAAGGACATCTACGCAGAAGCCAAAGGCGTCGGATTCGACCCGAAAATCATGCGCAAAGTATTGCGTCTCCAGAAAATGGAAACAGAGAAACGCCGTGAAGAAGAAGAGCTGCTTGATCTTTACATGGCTGCCATTGGGATTGACTAATCCGCTGATATTTAACACTTCTTTTACCAAAGCCGGTTTAAATCACCGGCTTTTTTATTTTGCCTGTGTGCTTTAACCAGTTTTTCATATGTTTTCTTTATAAGAGAGATAACACATAAAAAAATATAACGGGGAAGTCGAGAAAGCTCACTATGTCACACGCATCGTTGACAGATCTGATGAATATGATGGTTGCACGTGCGGATGCTGTGCGTCCACAGCAAGCACCGGATATTCCTGAAGAGCGGTACTGGCATATGATCTCGCTCTATATTCAGATCGATCCGGTTTTGGCCCAGCTATACAAACAATATTGTGATACCAAGGACCGTCTGGGCCAATTATTGGCCAATGTCGGTGCCAACGATCCGATGACAGAAATTGCATGGGATATGCATGACAGTTTACGGTCAGCGATTGATACGCGTCTTGTTGAATTAAAAGACAACAAAGAAACAAACGGCAAATTGGCTGCTCTCAAAAACGAAGAGGCTTTGGCCCAAGAGCGTGCCGAACGTGAAGCACGGAAACAGCAATCCGCCAAGTCACTTGATGAGCTGATTGCTTTTATGATGTATGTCAGCTTTGTGATGAAAAATGGTTTGGTGTTTAACGACCTTCGCCATGATTTTGCGCAGGCCAGTTAACTTATCACCTTTATTCCAAACTTTGAAAAAATTTCCACATCTCGTCATCGGCATTGATGGCCTGTGAGGTCGGCTCTGATCCGCGTGGTTTTGTGCCGCCCGGCCATGAATGACCACCGCTTTTTGTTACACAGAGTTTAACTTGCGTGCCGCCTTGGCAGTTGGCAAAGAGATCACAATAAGCACCGTCATTTTGAAGAACGCGTTTCGGTTGGCCTTCGCAGCCGTTACGCTTGACCCAAAGATTAATTGTGTCAGGTACAGACGTAAATTCTGTTACTTTTGAGCGATCACGAAAAGCATCCTCCCCGGCACCCCCGTTAAACAGGACATGGTCATCATTGAGCGCGTGGATATGCAACACGGACACAGGACGTGACGGATTACATTTTAGTGTGTTGTCTGTGCCTGCAACCGGAGCAATGGCCTTAAACAGGTCAGCAGCTTCACACGCCAGACGATAGGACATGATCCCACCGTTTGACATACCGGTTGCATAAATGCGTCCTGCATCCACATTCAATTGTGTTTTAAGATTGGCAACTATTTTGCGGATAAATCCGACGTCATCTATATTTTTATCGCGCGCGGGTCCGCAACATTTCCCGCCATTCCATGTTGCCAGCTTCCCCGACGGGAGTCTCGAATATCCATTCGGAAAGACCACGATATATCCGTATTTTTCGGACGCGGAGATTAATCCGTAATATTTGTCTTTTGCCATGTACTCCATATCCCCGCCGCCGCCGTGCAGAGCCAAGACCGCAGGAGTTTTGGTTTTCCCTGTGTAGGATTTCGGGACATGGATCATATACTCGCGATTTTCTCCGTCATATTTGACTTTGAACGTATAATCGCCGGGGCCTGCAATATGAACTTGAGTATCCGTCCATCCGCCTTCCGGATCTCGACCCTCGAGGACTTTTTCTACGATCTTCTTTTTAATGAACCCTTTAAGAATTCCTCCTTCTTCCGCCCGTGCCTGACCGATTCCCGCCATCAGGCCTCCTATAACCAGTATCATGGCTAATTTATTGAAATTCCTCATTTTCATTCTCCTCACCACCCGAAAAGCGCTCTGAAACTTTTGCTATTTTATGTGATTTCCAAGGTTTCCTCTATCGAGTAACGGTCAAGACGGCAGATTTCCCCTTTTTAAATTCATAAATATTCTGTAAAATAATCTGTGTACTGCGAGACGTGGTTTTTGCGGCCTACAAATATTTGGCGGAATACCAGAGTTTTTTGTTGCTTTTTGGAGTGGATACTGGTTAAAACAAGCCACTTCAACCTTGCTGGCCTGAGGCACAGGGCAGCTTCCCCTCCGAATAGTTTGGAGGTGCGAAACCGAAAGGAGACAAACATGCCAATATATGAAACCGTGTTTATTACACGGCAAGACCTTAGTGCCGCTCAAGTTGAGCAAATCACTAAGGATTATTCCAAAATCATCACCGACATGGGTGGAAAGATCCTGAAGACCGAACAATGGGGTCTGCGTACTTTCGCATACCGTATTAACAAGGCTCGTAAAGGTCACTACACCTTGCTTGAAACAGACTGCCCTGCTCCTGCATTGCACGAAGTCGAGCGTCTGATGCGCAACAGCGAAGACGTTGTCCGTTACATGTCCATCAAAATGGAAGAGCCATCAAAAGGTCCTTCTGCAATTTTGAACAAGCATGTTGAACAAACCGAAGAGGAGGCTGCATAATGGCTGACGCACCACAAAAGAAAACTTTCTTCAAACGTCGTAAAACATGCCCATTCTCCGGTGAGAACGGTCAAAACATCGACTGGAAAGACATCCGTACATTGGGTCGTTATGTATCCGAGCGCGGTAAAATTGCTCCTAGCCGTATCACTGCTGTTTCCCAAAAGAAACAACGTGAATTGGCGCAAGCTATCAAACGTGCACGTTACATGGCTTTGATGCCTTATGTTCGTACCGAAATGGAACAAGCTCCGTTCAGAGGCGGCCGCGATCGCGATCGTTCCTCTTCATATTCCAATTCCAATAACGAATAGAGCATTGGTTCAGGAAAGGATAAGTTATAATGTTGACTGAAATCATTCTTCTCGAGAAAGTCGAGAACCTGGGTAAAATGGGCGAAACCGTTAAGGTTAAGCCGGGTTATGCCCGTAACTACTTGCTGCCGCAAAAGAAAGCTTTGCGCGCTACAAAAGAAAACGTTGCTTACTTCGAAGCTCAACGTCAAGCTCTTGAAGGCTTGAACGCAGAGCGTCGTGCAGAAGCCGAAAAAGTGGCTAAGAAAATTGACGGAGCAAAAGTTATTGTTATCCGCCAAGCTTCTGAAGCTGGTCACTTGTACGGTTCTGTTGCAAGCCGCGACATTTCCGAAGCGATTGCCGAGACATGCGGTGTTACCATCAACCGTTCCCAAGTGGACATGAACGCAGCTTTTAAAGCTATCGGTCTGTTCCCTGTTAAAATTTCTCTGCACCCTGAGGTCAAAGTTGAAATTACTCTCAACATTGCCCGCTCTGCAGAAGAAGCTAAAACACAGGAAAAAACCGGTAAGGCTGTTATCGTTGATTACAACGCTGACGACCGCAAAGCTGCTGAGCCTGCTCCACAAGCTGAAGCAGCTCCTGCTGAAGCTGAAGACAAAGCCGAAGAAGCTGCGGCTTAATCGGTTCTTTTTATTAGAGTTTATAAGATCGCCGCGGGGTTCTCGCGGCGGTTTTTTTATCCCCGCAATTCACATCTCCCCCTCAAAAGCTTTGTAGTATGTGGGAAAAAGTTCTGTTAGTGTTTCCCCATGGCACACTCATCAGCAGAACTCAAGAAATCCGGTTTCCAAGGCCCGAACGCGGCGACTTCCCTTCAAGCCCATGAAGAGGATACGCATTACCGCGTGCTTCCCCATAACCTTGAAGCCGAACAGGGTATTCTCGGGGCTTTGCTGATTGATAACCGCACATGGGAACGTGTCGGAGATATGCTGAAGCCCGAATATTTTTATGCCCCAGCGCACCAGCGCATTTTTAAAGCCATTCAGACCCTTGTTGATCGCGGTCAAACGGCGACGCCTGTGACCCTCAAGGGTTATTTTGAGAAAGATGCCGATCTCGATCAAGTGGGCGGTGCGGCTTACCTCGTTGATCTTGCTGCGGGTGTGATTTCCGTTATCAACGTCGAAGATTATGCCGGAACAATTTATGATCTGTTCCTGCGCCGCGAATTGATTACGTTCGGCAATGATGTTGTCAACGAGTCTTACGACCAGAATCTGGAAGCAGATGCGCAGGACACTATCGAGAGCGCCGAAGCGCGTTTGTTTAGCTTGGCGGAATCAGGTTCGGGGCAAAATGAATTTGTGACCTTGCGCGATTCCATCAAAGTTGCGATTGAGCTTGCCGAGAGTGCTTACAACAACAAAGGCGGCGTAACGGGTGTTACGACAGGCCTTAAGGATGTTGATGAAAAACTTGGCGGGTTGCACAATTCCGACTTGTTGATTTTGGCGGGTCGTCCGTCGATGGGTAAAACAGCCCTTGCCACCAACATGGCGTTTAACGCCGCGAAAGCCTATGCCCAGACAGGCGGCAAAGAAGGTGCGGTTGTTGCGTTCTTCTCTCTCGAGATGTCTCACGATCAGCTCACGATGCGTATTCTGGCGGAACAAGCCAATATTTCAGGCGACGCGCTCCGTAAAGGGAACATGACCGAAGTGCAGTTCCGTGACTTTGCACAAGCTGCGCACCGTCTGTCTCAAGTTCCTCTTTATATTGATGATACGCCTGCTCTGTCCATCGGGGCGGTGCGGACACGTTGCCGCCGTTTGAAGCGCAAGCATGGTCTTGGCATGATCGTTGTTGACTATTTGCAGCTCTTGCGCGGGAACGGGTCTCGTCAGTCTGAATCAAACCGTGTCCTCGAAATTTCTGAGATTACACGTGGGTTGAAGGCCTTGGCAAAAGAGCTTCAAGTTCCTGTGTTGGCGCTGTCACAGCTTTCGCGTGCGGTGGAACAGCGTGAAGACAAGCGTCCGATGCTCTCTGACCTTCGTGAATCGGGCTCTATTGAGCAGGATGCGGACGTTGTGATGTTCGTGTACCGTGAAGAATACTATCTGGCGCGTGAAGTCCCCGGACAACGCGATAGTGAAACCATCGACAAGTTTAACGAGCGTTATGCGCATTGGGCGCAGCGGTTGCAGGATAGTGCCAATGTGGCGGAAGCGATTGTCGCGAAGCAACGTCACGGCCCGATTGGTATTGTTAAGCTGTACTTTGATCCGAACGTCACGCGCTTTGCCGATCTTGATCTGCGTCATTCGTAATCTTTCCCCTTTCCAAAGGCGTTGCCATGTCCTCAGGTGCTTTTTCTCGTCTCACGATTGATACAAACGCGCTGAAATCCAATTATCGTTTTCTTCAGGATAAAGTCGGGCCGACTTGCTCTGTCGCGGGCGTCGTGAAAGCCGACGGCTACGGGTTGGGTGTTGATGTGGTTGTTCCTGCGTTAGAAAAGGCAGGATGCACGTTCTTTTATGTGGCGCAGTGGGAAGAGGCTTTGGTTGTGCGTTCTCTCACCCAGCATCCTATCGCCGTTCTGGGCGGCCTTGTTGAGGGGTTAGAGAAACGCTATGCGCATTTGGGGATTGTGCCAGTCCTCAACACCCCTTCCGAGGTTGCGCGCTGTCCTGCTGATCTTCCCGCCATCTGGCATATTGATACGGGCATGAACCGTTTGGGGCTAGACCCCGAAGACGTTGCGGGTCTTTTCGCCAAGCATCCTGCGCCTATGATGATGATGACGCATTTTACATCGTCCGAAGATGTGGATGCGTCCCCATCCCAGCAACAGGTGAGTGATTTTGATGCGGTGGCGCCTGTCAGTATTCCGCAGAGTATTTGCAATTCATCAGGGATTTTCAAAAGTGATTTATGGCATCGTAACCAAGTCCGCGCAGGTGTTGCGCTTTATGGGGCAAACCCGACGCCTGAGACTGAAAATCCGATGTCTGATGTCGTGAAGCTTGAGACGCGTATTCTTCAAATACGATCTGTCAAGGCTGGTGAAACGGCGGGGTATAACCGCACCTATACATTCCCCAAGGATACACGGCTTGCGACTGTGGGCTTAGGCTATGCGGACGGGTTTTTACGCTCGGGCAGTAATTCCTCCGCACTCTATTGGAACGGGCAGGCTTGCCCCGTGGTCGGGCGTGTGTCGATGGATTTGATTATTGTTGATATTGGTGGCGTGACAGGCATTCAGCCGCAAGAAGGACACTGGATGGAAGTGATCGGCCCGCACCAGTCCGTCGATCAATTGGCTACGTCTTGGAAGACCATCGGCTATGAAGTCCTCACATCCTTAAGCAGCCGCGCGGAGAGGGTTATTGTTTAGGAGCTCCTTTCTTAAATTGTCCAACATCCAATCTGTTTGCCAGAAACCCTGATGTTGTTATTTTACTTCCATCTATATTGGCTGTTATCTCTGACAACCACGGCAGATATTGATCAACTAAGCCCCATGTTACAGGCTCGGTTGTTGTCTCAATCGTGACCTCTTTTATTTTAATCCCTTCTCCAAAATCCTTAGCCAAATCATGAATATCGACCAGTTTTACAGAGAGAGGATCATTCAATGCTCTGAACTTTACAAAACGTGGCAAGGCGTCAATTTCTAAGAGGTTCGCTTTTGCATCTGTCAGGCTGGAGTAATATTTCATCCCCTCTTTGGTCAAACCGCCTTTGCTATAAGGAAAGGCTTTAAACATTACGCTATATCCGAAGTCTTCTCCGATTGTAGCAAACAGCACCCCACGTTCCCCAAGATCAACAGCAACAGCTTCTCCCTTTACTCCGGCAGCTCCCCCGCCTGTATCCCCTATCTTAATGCTTGAAATGGCATGGACTTCACGGACAGCAGTCCCTGTTTTAATTCCTTCAGGCGTTACAACCTCGACAGTCATCTTGTAACGCCATGAGGCAGAGGGAAATTCCTGTTTCCACCATGTGACCACGCCGCCTACTAACAAAGCCGCTAGCACAACGAAAATCCCGAAAACTTTTAATCCCTTTTTCATCCCCTGCCCCCTTGGGTGTTATTCTTTCCTAATCAAAATTGCGGCGAAGAAGCCGTCGGTGCCGTGGCGGTGGGGGGTGAGGCGCATGAAGTTTCCTTCGCATGGCGGCGGGCAGCCCTCGGGCCAGACATCCTTTAATTCTTTCAATTCGAATTCGGGGTGGAGGGAGAGGAAATGTTCGATCTGTTGTTCGTTTTCCTCAGGCAGCATCGAGCAAGTCGCATAGACGAGGCGTCCGTTCGGTTTGACTGTGCCTGCCACTTTTTCCATGATGTCGCGTTGAATTTCAACCAGTTCTGCCACAGACGGGCCATAGGTGCGCCAGCGCATATCAGGGTTTCTGCGCCATGTGCCTGTGCCTGAACACGGCACATCAATCAGGACGCAATCGAAATATTGTTTTTGACGGCGGAGCCATTTGCGGTTTTTTTCGTCAGGGAGCGGTCGCGGTTCGATAATGTCACTGACTTTAGCGCGGCGGAAACGGTCGCGTGCTTTTGCCAAGCGGTTGGCTTCCAAGTCCATGGCGATGATACGGCCTTTGACATTCATGGCGGCAGCCAGTGCCAAGGTTTTTCCCCCAGCGCCTGCGCAATAATCCAGAACCTGTTGACCGGGTTTGACGTCACATGCGAGGGCAATCATCTGAGAACCTTCGTCTTGGATTTCAACCAGTCCCTTTTTAAAGGCGCGGGTCATGGAGAGGAATGTTTTTCCTTCAACTGCCAAGCCCCACGGGGAGAATTTATTCTCGGTCGTTTTGACGCGGTCTTCGCTTAACAATGTTTTGGCTTTCTCACGGTCCCCCATCACGAGATTAACGCGGAGGTTCAGGTAAGCAGGTGCAATCAATGCCGCCATTTCGGTTTCGAAATCCTGCCCAAAA
>QKCR01000090.1 GCA_003245575.1 Alphaproteobacteria bacterium
CTGATGCGACAAGGACAACGGCAGTTCCGTCTGTCAGCGGAGACGCGGTGCCTGCAGTCACAGTTCCGTTTTCATCGAAGGCCAGTTTCAGGCCCGCCAATGTTTCAAGCGTCGTTTCAGGGCGAATACATCCGTCTTCTGTCACGCCATTAATTTCAACGATCTCGTCTTTGAATTTTCCAGCTGATTGTGCCGCGGATGCTTTTTGCTGGGATGTCAGCGCAAATTGTTCCTGTTCAGCGCGCGGGATTGCATATTTCTTTGCAAGGTTTTCTGCCGTCTCGCCCATGCCCATATAAGCTTGTGGGTAAATATCTTTCATGGCGGGGTTCGGCATCGGGTTAAAGCCACCCATTGGGATACGAGACATGGATTCGACACCGGAGCACAAGAACACTTCGCCTGCGCCCATTTGGATATAGCCCGCCGCCATTTGAATGGTGGTCATGGACGATCCGCAGAAGCGGTTAACGGTTGCGCCTGCGATGCGGTTCGGAAGACCCGCCAAATTGACCACGATACGTGCCACGTTAAAGCCCTGTTCGGCTTCGGGGAACGCACACCCCATCAGCAAATCTTCAATATGTTCGGGGTTCACACCTGTTTCCTTGACCAAGGCCTGAATGACTTTGGCCGCCATATCATCAGGACGAACGCCAGCAAGCGCGCCCTTATTGGCGAAGGTAAAGGGGGAGCGTTTGTATCCGCAGATCACGACAGGGGTTTGCATAAGATTTTTCTCCTGAATAGGGCTTAAGATGGGACAAGCCAAAAAAGACACCTTAACATACTAAAAGTTAAGAAATAATCATAGATCAAAACCTGTTGTCGAACAGTCAAAAACCTTTGACAGCAGACCTAAAATCAGGCAATCAGGCGATAGAATTGTTAATTTTAAGGAGTTTACGGCCATGGAAGCCACTGTTGATGATCCACGCGGGTTAAAACGTATTTGCTTGAGCTGCGGCACTCGTTTTTTCGACCTGAATAAACGTCCTATTGTTTGCCCGTCTTGCGATACCGAATTTACAGGCGAAGTTAAAATCAAGTCCCGTCGCGGTCGCGCCGCAGCGGATGACACGACTGAAGAGTCACAAGTTTCCGAGGAAACCGAGGCAGATGAAGACGATCTTCTGGAAGATGAAGATGATTCCGAAGAAGATACTGTGAGCCTTGAAGACGCAGAGGACATGGAAGACATGGACGATGACGTTGACGGAGATGATAATCTGGATGAGGACGATCTTGGCCTTGACGATGATGACGATCTGGATGTCGATCTGGATGATGATGATCTCGATGACGATGATGATCTGGATGTCGACCTCGATGAGGATGATAAGTAATGTCTTCAGAAGGTGAGAATACAGGTGATACAGGGCTTATCAGTCTCTACGTACGTGTGCCTTCTCCCCTTCCTGATGCAACTGTTTTGGAGATGGCCTCTTTGTTTGACGAAGAGGCTATTTCTTCTTCCTGGGAGAAAATCACCGATCTTGGCGTTGATAAAGGCTGGACCATTATGTGGGTCCTGAATGACCTGCCCGCCCTCCCGCCGCTGCTTAAAACATTGAGCAAAATCGCAGGCATTCAGATCACCGAAGATTACGTTGCGTGGCAAGATGTGCCTGATGTGAATTGGCTTGAAGAATCCTACAAATCTTTCCCACCGTTCAAGGTTGGACCATTCTTTGTGCATGGCAGCCATTATGACGGCAAAATCCCTAAAGGACTGATGTCTCTTCAGATTGACGCCGCTACCGCGTTCGGTTCGGGTGAGCATGGGACTACTCGCGGCTGTCTAGAAGGCCTTATCAAGCTGCATAAAGCCGGATTCAAACCCAAAACCATTCTCGATATGGGCGCAGGATCGGGCATTCTGGCCATTGCCGCTTATAAGCTCTGGAAAAAACCAGTGCTGGCGATTGATATAGACAAAGAAGCCACAAAAGTTGCTGCGCGGCATCGTAAAATCAATAAAGTGCCGACCGGTCCTAAAGGGATGGAATGCGCGACAGGTGACGGGTATAACGCACGACAGGTTAAAAGCCATAAAGGCGGATTCGACCTGATTATCGCAAACATTCTGGCAAGCCCTCTTGTTGATATGGCCCCTGACCTCACTGCTAACCTTAAAAAGGGCGGAAAAGCAGTCCTTTCAGGTCTATTGATAGAGCAAGAAGCTGCCGTTCTCAAAGCCCACACCGATTGCGGACTCTCTCGCCCGTCGAGATTGCCTCGCGGGGAATGGCAGACTTTAATCTTGAATAAACTTTCTTAGTGTAGCTTGATGGTTTGAACCTGCGTATTCTGCGGCTTTCCGATTGCCGTAACCTGAGTTTTTGGCACGAACCTCACCTCAAGACAAGGCTATGCTGACCCCTATCAAAAAGCTTTCCCACTCGAGTAATCTTATTCCGCGGTTTACGTGGAAAGAAATGCTCTTGCTCAGCATCTTCTTTATTCTAGCCGGATTCTTTTTCGTCAGGTCATTTGAGACATTTGCCTACGAACATAATCAGGTTCTTGATGATATTTATAATCTCAACGAAGCCTATAGCCAATTTAGTGCATCCGAGCTGATAACGAACCCTGAACATGAAGGCCGCCTGACATCCGAAAAACTGCGCATCATTTCACTCAATGAAAAAATCAAACATGACCTCAGTGTTCTTGAACATAGTACGGAAGATCAAGAATTAACGGAGTTCCTTGAAGACACTTTTTTTCCCGATCACCACGGAAAAACGTCTGACGTATTTCAAAATTATCTCTCTTCTTCCGAAGCATTAATCAAAAACCCAATCAATGCTTCAGCAGATCATGGAGCCAAAATAGTCTCGCACGAGATCCCAGCACTTCTCAGGGTTTTATATGTCGAAATTCGCAAGCAACAGCATGTTTATATCCGCATGGCTGAAATATATCAGACCGCAACTTATGCAATGCTAATTCTGATTGTGTCCACTATCAGCTATATTTTTATCAGAAAATATGCAGCGCAGCGTGCAGATGCCCTGCGTTTTTCCCAGGCAAAGTCCGAATTTCTTGCCAATATGAGTCATGAAATCCGGACGCCACTTAACGGGATTGTCGGCATGTCCGATCTTCTCGGTTCTACAAATCTAACTGATGAACAATCAACCTATGTTCAGGCCCTGACATCATCAGCCTCCGGACTGACCGATCTTATCAATGATATTTTGGACATCTCCAAGATTGAATCCGGTCAAATGCCGCTGGAACATGTTCCGTTTGATCTTTTGAAATTATTCGATCAATTCCTGCCCGGAGTTACATTGGCGGCATCGGATAAAAACATCGAAATCCAGACTGATATTCCGAAAGATTTTCATCGGGAGTATATCGGAGACCCGACGCGTATTAAACAAATCATGGTCAATCTAATCGGTAATGCCGTTAAATTTACCGAAGAAGGCCATGTTAAAATATCTCTTTTTGAAGATCATGGCATCATGACTTGTGAAGTTGAAGATACAGGCATTGGTATTCCTGAAGAGAAGCGTGCCGATCTATTCAAGAAATTTTCACAAGGGGATGTCAGCATCAACCGCAAATATGGTGGAACCGGTCTAGGATTGGCGATTTGCAAGAGTTTGGCTGCCAATATGGGGGGTAATATTGAATTCACTTCAAACCGCTTCGGCGGGACCACTTTCAAATTTCATGTCCCGCTCGATAAAATAAAGCACGGGACAGTTATTCCGGATGATCTCAGCACGGCTCTTGATAAAATGGAGAGTTCACTATTCAGCGGACAATCCATTCTTATTGTTGAAGATAATCTGGTGAACCAGATTTATTCAACGAAGCTGCTTAAAAATTTAGGATGCATTCCTTTTCTGGCTTCTCATGGTCTGGATGCCCTTGAAAAAGTCATGCAGGATCATGAAAAATATTCTGCTGTTTTGATGGATTGCCGTATGCCGGAGATGGACGGATATGAGGCCACACGCCGCATCCGGAAATTTGAACGCGAACATAAACTTTCACCGCTTCCGATTATTGCCCTGACTGCTAATGCCATTAAAGGTGACGAGGAAAAATGTCGTGAAGCCGGTATGGATGACTATCTTAGCAAGCCGATCAAAAAAGACCTTTTGATGAACTGTCTGGCTCAATGGCTTGGAAATACTCTGGTTGTTAAAAAACCGGAAGCGCGCTCACCAAAAGAGTTGACGGTTACGCCTGACCTGCTGGATGAGGGCATTTTTAAAGAGATGCAGGATATGATGGATGATGTCTTTCCGGAAATCCTTGATAGCTATCTTGTGAGTACACCGACACATATTTCTGCTATTCGCCATGAATATAAATCGGGTAATTACGCCTCGATGTCAGATGTCGCCCATGCGCTAAAATCATCATCAGCGTCTTTGGGCGCGCTCCCGTTAAGCCAAGCGGCCCTCAAAATTGAAAAATATGAACAGAATTTCAGGTCTCCGGAACAGATTGCTCCTTTCCTTGATGAGTTTGAAAATCTGGCCCAACAGACCTTATCGGAAATTGAAAACCGGAAAGTATCCTAAATGACAGAGTCTCCTTCCTCCCCTCCCATTCGCGTTCTGCATGTAGATGATGACCACACGATGCGGTTAATGACGAAGACTGCCTTGCTACGCAGCACTGCCCCTTACGAAGTCGAGAGCTGCGCGAGTGGTAAGGAAGCTTTGGAGAAATTCGAGGCTTTTTCGCCGGATCTTTTGCTTGTCGATATGTTGATGCCCATTCTGGACGGAATATCTCTGATCCGGAAAATCAGAGTTTTGCCGGATCATATCGGGAAAGAGGTTCCTGTTGTTTTTATTACGGGGAAAGATAATATTCAGATTGACGGACGCCACGAGATTGAACCCGTGTTGGGTGTGATTACAAAGCCTTTTTCCCCCACCCAACTTGGCGTTGACTTGGCAAATCTTATCAAAAATTTCAAAGAGACATTATAACTGCTCGTAAGATGTTCCGGCAGTCAGGCGTAGCTTTTCTTTGCCGCGCTTGATTAAGGAACGTACAGCAAGTTCTGTCACGTCAAGGCGCGTTGCAATTTCGTTTACATCAAGACCTTCGCAATAGAAATAGGATACAGCGGCCCGCTGTTGAAGCGGTAAGTCTTCCAGCAATTCCAGCAATTTCTTTTGGAGCTGGGTATTTTGCATGTGATCTTCGGCAGTTATCGCTTGGTCAGGAATAGCCTCATGCAATTCCTGATGGGTCCGAGAAGATTTTGCCGATTTCAGGATGTCCAGACACTTATTTGCCGTGACGCGATAGAGCCACGAGGAAAATTTTGCCGATCCTTTACTATAGGCAGTCGGGTTCTGGTGGAGCATCAGATATATTTCCTGATACATATCCTCGGCATCACTCAGAGTCCCCAAATAGGTCTTTACGACACGGTAAATCAGCCCTCTGTAGCGGCGCATCAGAGTGTCTAGCGCCTGCGCATCACCCAGCCCCGCAACATGTAACAGTTGGGTGTCGGTAGCGTCCTGGTATCTGGAAAATCCGGATGCGGACGGGATCAAGCTTTTGATGACCATGCGTACTTGCCTTTCTAGTGACTAGAAAAGCAAAAATCGGGCCAAGTTCTGTTTTGGCCCGATTTTTATGATCTTTTTCGAAAATTATTGCTCTGTTTCTAGAGGCTCATCATCATCCGCTTTCGGGAGATCCCCATACGCCATCTTATACCAACGGTCATGAACCTGTTGGATGTAGCTGATGATTTCATCAAAATATTCAGCGGGATTTGGCTTAGAAGAGGCTTGGGATAATGCGGAAAAGAGGACCGTGTAAAATCTGTGCAGAAACTGTGCATCTTCACCGCCGCCTTCCATGTCCAGATTGGATTGCAAGGCTTCGAGAATGTCGAACGTCTTGACGATATTCGCGCTCATCAGCTCGAAATTACCCTCTTTCCAGCTTTGCTTGGCTAGCTTGACGTTTCTGAGCATCCCTTTATACAGCTCGACCACAATCTGCAAAGGTGTCAGATTGTCGTCAATTTTTTTCTGGTACGCCTGGGAGGCGCGATGGTACGGGTTATTCACCATTTAGTTTTTGCCCCTATTCTGTGCCTATTATTATGCACTTTTAAGCAGATAAGAATATTAATTATTACTGTTGTTGCTCGCGTCCAGAATTGCCTGAATTTGCGCAAGAATTGTCTGTGACGCAGCAATCTGAGCCTCAAATGCAGCATATTTATCAATCAGCTTGTCCCGATATTCTTCTGCACGTTCCGTTACCCGATCAGCACGCGCCTGCAAGGTATCATTCTGATCTTCAAGAGATACTTTTTGCGTTTGCAAAATCCCGCTGGTTACACTGGTGAATGAGTCCATGCTATTGGAAAACATATCAGCGAAGCCTTGCGAGAAATCAATATTCACAGTTGCGTTGCTTGTTCCGACATACGCAAAGGACAGGCCTTCATAAATCGTTCCGGCTTTCCCTTTAATCAGTGTTCCCGATACTTCAAACAAAGTATTATCTCCACCGACAGACACGTCTGTAATCGCACCACCGGAATAGGTGATGTCCATTGCAAAGGACATGTTTTGTGTTGAGGATGTGTTTCCGACGAAACGGAATTCCGCATTATCAACAGTGGCTGAACTTTCAAAAATTCCGCGTACTTCGTCAAAGTTATTCAATAGCGCGTCATCCAGAACGGTTTCATCAACTTCCAGAACACCGCCACTGCCCATGGAAATCCCTAGCTCTGCCAACGTCTCCTTGTTTCCGCCGCCTGTCCCGTATGAACCGGACAGTAGGGATTGAATAGAGGATGTCATGGTTTTCAGCAAGGTATCACCAAACAGAACGGCATCATCTGCCACTGCGCCATCACTAATTTCCTGCTGAGAGAGAATGAAGTTTCTCAATTCGTTATAGGTATCTACGAAATTGAGGATGTCATCTTTCACAGAGCTTGTGTCATGCGTGACTTGAAGCTGCAATTTTGTACCGGGTTCAGCATTCAGAACATTCAGGCTGATCCCGTCAATCAAATCCGAGAAGTCATTATCATCGCGGGTGATGGTCACGTTATCGAGGACAATTGTTGCCCCTTGCGCTGTTTGCAATTCATTTACAAATGCGCCTAAACCATCGGTTACGCCAAGGTTTTGTAAAACGTCATCACCCGTTACGTTTGTGACCTCAATTTGCTTATTGGTATCTGCCGCTGTCAGGATAAGCTGATAGCCTGATTCAGATGATTTCAAAACAGAAGCCGTCACACCTGTGGTGCTTGATTTGTCATTGATTGCCGCAGCCAGTTCAGACAAGGACATATCTGCTGTTACTGTTACAGTGTCTGCTGTTCCGCCAGCCACACCAATATCAAATGTTCCGGCAAAATTCAGATCGGCATCTTTGTCCGTTGTTGTCGAATTTCCACCAACACGGTGAGCTTGCGCTTTAGCGACAACTTCCAGTTCGTAGTTTCCAAGTGGGGTTCCCGGGTCGATTGCGACTGTTACCAAACTTGTCGGAGATGTTGTACTGCTGGATGATAGAGTTCCGGCTCTGGCATCAAATGAAGATTCAGATGAAAGAACACTATAGTTTTTCTGAAGACCGGATAAGGCCGTCTGAACGGCAGAACCCAGAGTTTGCAGGGAGCTATATGCGCTCACCTTGGCTGTATTTTTCGTAATCTGTATATCAATCTTGTCGGCTTCGGCCTTGCGTTGGTTATAAGCAGCCTCGATCAGCGCGGATGTATCAATCCCCGAGCTTGCCCCAAACAGGAATGTCCTATTCCCTAATGTCGTTATGCCATTCGTTGCCATAACATTCTCCTAACCTTTTTACCCACTCAATTACCAGTGTCTGTTTTCATTTATATATATGTACAAACTTATTATACAAACAGGGGGATAAGCAACTTTTATGCCAATCCCCCTGCTCTTGAATTATTTATCTGTCTGGAGACCTAACTATTATCTAACCAAGGACAGCAGAGAGGACTTCATCTGGTTCGCCTGTGCCAGAGCGGCAATAGAGGCTTCCGTCAGAACCTGTTTACTTACCAAGTTGGATTGTTCCGAAGCAATATCCACATCCATGATAGAAGATGTAGCAGCTTGCAGGTTCTCGATAGAACTGTCGATCACATCACCGCGGTATTCGAAACGGGACAGAAGCGCACCAACCGTTGCACGGTAGGTAGACACGTTGTCAATCGCCGTATCAAGAGTACCACTAGCTGTTACAGCGTTAGCCTGAGATCCAACTGCAGAGTTGGCAGCGATTGTTGTAACGTTGATGGTAGACAAGTTCAAAGCAATCGTGTCAGTAGCAGCAACACCAACCTGATAGTTGAAGTTGTAACCACCGTCGAGCAGACCGTCACCGTTAAATGTGGTGTTGGTACCGATGCCCTGAGCTTCAGACAAAAGTGCTTGGTATTCCGTGTTGATAAAGCCACGTGACGTGTTGTCAACAGAACCGGAGTTCGACTGAGCAGCCAGTGCTTTCATACGTTGCAAGATATCGCCCACACGAGCCAGACCACCGTCAGCAGTTTGAAGAACTGCACGAGCCTGTGTCGCGTTAACAGCTGCTTGTTTCAATGCTGTGGTGTCTGCTTTCAAAGCAGAACCGACTGCGAGACCAGCAGCATCGTCAGAAGCACGAACGATACGGGAACCGCTCGAAAGCTTGGACAATGATTTATCTTGTTCACGGGAGTTTCTGTTAAGGTAGATGAGTGCCGTGTTGGCAGAGGTGTTGGTAGCAATTACTGGCATGATTAACTCCTTTCTTGAGCTGTAGCGCCATTATGTAATTCAGTTTTCATTCTGAAAACCGGAAGATTGCCCACAATTCTTGCGAATCAATCTTCTATCAAGTGCTTTAGGGTACATGAGCTCAATTCATTTGTGAATCCCCTTCATGTCTCCTATTCTATGAGAATAACCTAACAGTAGTTAATAATGTCTTTATTTTTCTCAAAAGGCTGCGTAGCATTTAAAAAAATTTTGTGAGGCATTTGTGACTTCCCCAACCAATCAACTCTCTTCCATTCTCCAAAAAGGCGAGAAATCCCTCAAAAATCGCCGATTTCAGGACGCAGAACAGCTTTTTGCCGAGGCCATTTCGCTGGATGAGCAAAATGTCGCAGCTTGGCATAAACTTGGTCAAACATGGCGCGGGATGGGAAAAAAACAGGAAGCCCATGAAGCCTTAACCATGGCGCATCAACTTAACCAGAGTGATCCGCAAATCCTGTTTGATCTCGGAGCTAGCCTTATTGAACTGGATCATATTTTGCCGGGGTTATCTTTTTTAGAAAAATCCTATGCCCTAGCCCCAACAAAAGACCTTGCTGTTCTTTTGGGAGACTCATATTTTAATATTCATAATTACCAGTCCAGTGCCTTCTATTATTTACGCGCCTATAAGGATCATAAAAATGATCAGTCGCTGCAATATAAGCTCGCGATCGCTCTTCACCGCAACGGGGATCTGGATCAAGCCATCGGCATGATGGTTCGACTGGTTATTCAGTCGCCCAAGAACCAAATCTATCAAGATGTTCTTTCAGATTATTATCGCCGCTTTTCAAATCACGTCTATAACGAGGATGCCCAGAAAGCCGTTGAAATCTGCCTCGATCAGAAACATTTGAAGTTTAATAATTTCCGAGCGGCATGGACCAGCCTGTTCATGATGAACCCGAAACTTGAAAAACTCCGTCTCTTTGCACGGCATATAGATGGGGACGGCACAAGAACAGTCACGATAAAAGAAATCGAAAAAGATCTCGGTTCTCCTTTTATATGTCAGGGATTAATCAAGCTCACTGCCTCCGGAATTGGCAGCGAGTACATATTCAGCAATCTGCGTCGCTATTTCTTGTTACATTGGAAAGATGCACCCGACTGGGGCCGTCCGATCTTGCAATTCCTGGCCGCTCTTTCTGTCCAGTGCTGGCATACCGATTTTGTGTATTATGTTGATGAAGACGAGAAAAAGGCCCTTCAAGAGCTCAAGGACACATTAGTTGATGTTCTCTTCCCCAAGGAGAAGAAGACTCCTGATGATACACATGCGATGTGGTTAGCCCTTTATTGTTGTTATGAGCCTCTTTACGAGATCTATAACACTGAAGACAAGCTTCCGTTTTCGAAGAATGCTTTATATGTCCTACAGCCTTTGATCGATCATCAGCTGACCAACCCTCTTAGAGAAGCCAAATTATTTACAACGATACCGGGCTTTACCGAGATCGAGGATGATACATCCAAAGCCGTCCAGAAAATGTATGAAACCCGTCCCTATCCGAGATGGAACTCTTCTGCGGTGAGCGCCCCACAGGCCGATCTTCAAAATCTTAGTCGCGGTTTGGAAATCCTGATCGCAGGGTGCGGGACAGGTCAGGAAGCTGCTTTTTATGCCAATATGGCACAAAGTGCCCATATCACAGCAGTCGACTTATCCAGAACCAGTATTGCGTACGGGATACGCCAGACCGGAGAAATGGGTTTTCTGCCACGTATAAACTTTATGCATGGCGACCTTGCCGAGGTTGGTAAAATCGGAAAGACATATGATTACATTACCAGCTCCGGCGTACTACACCACATGAAGGACCCTGAAAAAGGCTTGGCTGCTATTACGGCCTGCCTGAAAGACGGAGGACGCATGAGCCTGTCGCTCTACTCCAAAGTCGCCCGTGATTACGCGCTTAATCCTGCCTTGGACTATATCAAGCAAAAAGGCTATAGCGCCTCTCTGGATGATATTCGCCAATTCCGCAGGGACTTATTTCTCATGAAAGCAGAAGATCCCATTCTACGTTGCACGACTGCCTCGGACTTTTATAATCTGGCTGAGTGTAATGACATGCTGTTTCATGTTCAGGAACATCGCTATACATTAAAAGAGTTCATCGCAATGGCTGACCGTCATGGTCTGGAGCCTGTTCATTTAGTTCTGCCTTCAGAGCGCAAGAAATCCTTTCTAGAAGCATACCCTGACAGCACGGTCCTTGACTTCGATGCTTTGACCGAGTTCGAGGAGAAGAACCCGAGAACATTTCTGGAAATGTATAAGATCTATTTCAGGAAAAAAGGTCAGACGGCGCCCCATCCTCTTGATCCTCTTATCTATCTGGAAGCTATATAAGCCTCAAAAAGCCCTGTTTTTGGGCTTTTTTTATTTTTTTCAAAAAAATGTATTTTTCTGCGCCCAAAAATTCTTTCCGGCTCGTTTAACTGGTTGTAGCTGCCTAAACCGCAACCGGAGATGATTTTTATGGCAAGTATATCCCAAATTTCTACCGCCACGGACCTTTCGTCCCTGACCGGCACAAAAGTCAGTACGGTCGCATCCTCCACATCCACGACGGATAGCGCCACAGCGCAGGCTGAAGAGCTCAAAACACAATTCCTGAGCATCCTGTTAACCCAGATGCAACACCAGAACCCTCTGGACCCAATGGATACCAAAGAATTTACAGGTCAGTTGGCCCAGTTTTCTTCTCTGGAACAACAGATCAGTACCAACGTCAAACTGGACTCCCTACTTGGCAGCCTTCAACAAACAGCCGTGGCAAGCTCCTTCGGGTATATCGGTCAGTATGTTGATCTGGATACCAATTCAGGGACATTGCAGGACGGTCAGGCGACGTGGACTTATGCACTTCCGGAAGACGCTGAACAGTTAACCGTGACCATTAAAGACGGTTCAGGAAATCTTGTTTATTCCGGAACATTACAAAACGGAAGCGGATCAACCCAAGTCAGTTCGGGAACATATAGCTTTACCCTTAATCCGGAAGATTACGGCGGAAGTCTTGCAGACGGAACCGTTCTCAAATTCTCGATTAATGCCAAAGACAGTAACGGAGACTCCATTGATACGGACATCCACACAACTGTGCGCGTTGACAGTATTCAGTCCGATAACAACAGCACCTATCTGCAGGCAGGCGGGTTGTTGTTTGAAATCGGAGACATTCAGAAAATTGTTCAACCAGCAACAACTACAACAGATACAACAACAGAAGATACTACAGTTTAGACAGCCGTAAAGGAGAGTAAAAATGAGTTTGAATAGCGCCCTTAATGCCTCGGTATCCGGTCTTCGTGCCCAGTCAGCCGCCGTAGCCGCCGTGTCCGAGAACATTGCCAACGCCAGTACAACTGCCTATAAAACACGTGA
>QKCR01000109.1 GCA_003245575.1 Alphaproteobacteria bacterium
TAGTTCATTTTTTGTTGAGAGCGACAACATAAGAAAAAAATCAAACAGCTGTTTGTTTTCGAACATACTTCCAAGTTTCTGCTTTTTCTTATCATAATTATTTGTATGCCTTATCAATTCCATCCTATCTATTAAATGGAAAATCGATAGCTCAGGCGAATCCCTTAGTAAATTTTTTTCATGAAAAAATCTAGACACCAATATATCCAGTGGGTTTCTCAAGCAGTGAATATACTTCCAATTGGGGAGCATTGATTTTATTTCTTCAGAAAATGCCGTGTTACGAGGAGATTTATCAGCAACTAATTTAACTTGAGCCAAGTTTCCAATTTGCTCTAGATTTATTTTTGCACGCGCAGCAAAAAATATCGCGAGTTGCGACCTAAAGGGCGGAAGTTGCCTTACACCGTAATAGAAATATGCCGGCTTATTATCATTCATCAATTTTAGTAACTCGTGCCTACCCGGCCATTGAAAGAAATTATTTTCACCAGTTGCCAGTGCATCAGGATGGTAGTTAATTATCTTTTCTACCCAAGTTGTTCCTGATTTTGGCGCGCCACCAATAAGCAGGTAATTTAGTTTCCCCATTCCATACAAGCCGAAATTCTCAAACTTCGTCTCACCTTGTAAACACTTCTCTTTTACCCAAATACCCGATTCTTCATATTTTATTGTCGCGATGTTTCTTTCCCTACACTCCGGTGAGAAACTGATAATTGCCCAAACATACTTATGATCAAGGGGTAGGTCAGTGATTATAATATTTTCCACTATTTCACCATCTTTATTACTATCAGACGATGGGAAGTTCATATAGTGATAGTGATCTGTTTGAAGCGCTCTAAATTGGATAGAAAAGATAGAGTTTTGTTGAGCCTTGTAAACGACCTTTATAAGAACAGTTGGCTGTAAATCAATAGCAGGTTGCATCAAGTGCAATTCGAAATGAAAGGAATCATTATTTAGAAACGAAAAGTCTTGCAAAATTTTCGACTTTAATACACGGAACTCTATATTCATTTATAACACCCCCTTCACGCCCAATCCTTGGTTACCCAAGAATCACTCTCATATCTTTTTTCCATTGATCTGAAAAACTTATCCCTGGCCAGGTACGACATTAGCCGATTACACCAAAGCAATACTGCAAGTGATTTGAGATCGCCAATAACCATGTAGTCGCCATCAATGCGTAACAAAATTTCTCCAGAGCGTTGAATATCTCGCTTCAGGTGTATATGAAAATACTCTGCCAGTCTGCGATGATAATAAAGATTACTTGGCGGCCCCCCCCCCATCACAGTCGTAAACAAGCGAACCGATTCGTCGTAAAACTTGTTATACCGGTACTTGAGTGAATGAAGAGAATTAAAATCGACTTTATCATAGAGTTCTATAAATTTATTTAGGTCCGCTTTATCCATGAGCTCAGGATTACAGTGCCTCCGCGTGTAACTATTTACATTTTTACAATATTCCTCCATTAGTACCAATGCATGCAGTATTTGGGATAAGACATGCACAGATGCCACGATAAATGAATCGCGAAAGTCAAATTTGATATAGTTAGGCTGCCAATTTTTGATTATTCTCATATCTAGGCAGACTCTTTTCGCGTAGTTTTTTAGATTGTCGATTTTATAGTCATGGTAGTGAACGACAGCAATCAAATTCGTATAGATTGTTTTCATTCCTTCACGTGTCAATCTTAAGGCAAAATCTATATCTTCTACCGTAGATGTTTTAAATTTTATTTTGTCAAATGACTCTTTTTTAACCAGATGATTCGTGTCATCAATGGATACAGATCGAAATACCGATCTCAGAGGGAGAATCTTTCGCACACTATTAACGATCAACCCACTTTTTGAAACATTTAATGACGGGCGTTCACTTTGAGATCCTGACAAAAACGCGTCCAAAACTCTTGCATATACATTCGCTCCATCGTCGACGGTTTGGCGACTGCTTAACGAATCCGCTCCAAAGCACTCTAGAAGAAAGATTGCCGTTCTTATCCAATCAAAATCACGAAATACAACATCATCTACAACAAACAGCAGGTAATCGCCTTGCGCTTGCTCTGCACCTGTATTACGTGAAAATGCGTGCGTGAAGCTAGCAGGCTCAATCTCAATCACTTTGAAATTGTTACTCCGAAGCCAACTGACAGTATCGTCTGTAGATCCGGAGTCAATGGCTATAAATTCAATATTTTTATGTGTTTGGTTCTTCAGCGATTCGACAAGACGTTCTACGCCTTTTGAACGGCCATTGTTTACTGGCAGTACCACACTGACCAATTTGTCTGAGACATACTCGTCCAGGCCGATCACTTTACTAATAATTTTTCTTCCATAGTATTTTTTGACCAGCAGCGGTTCCCAAATTTTAGGTGAAGTCAAAGACCAATAGGCAACATGCGCCAGCAAGCGTGGCAGTCCTATTAAGCCAGCCAATTTGATTATATTTTTGAACTTGACACCAACTGTTCGCATTATTTATTACCACCATGAAAGTGAATGATTGCTTACATGCCTTGTCAGATTATTCTGGGACACTATTGCTACACACTCTTTAATTGGAACAGTTTTCACAAATACGCCTTTGTCCAACCAAGTCTGTTTTAAACGGTTTGATAATTGCGCACGTTATCAATGTAATTACGAACACAGATAACCACCCTTTTTGGTGGATGTTGAAATGATTTGATAAGCGCACTTCCTGCAATCTAAATGGATGATTACCTGTTTTGCTGTCGACGCATCTCCATCAAATCCCGCAATCCATCTTCCAATTTAATCTCTGCCCGCCATCCAGGCACCCGCTCCTGCTTGCAATCAAGGACAAACCGTTCACGCTTCCGATACGGATAAAAACCCAGGTTAACCATTGACGATACATCAAGATCTCTTATCTCAGACATTATTCTAGCGATTTCCTTAATTTGAATCGGTTGACAGGAACGAACCGCGTATTTCAATAAACAACCATCCGCTCTTTCTGATAAGAGTTGCTTGGTTTGATCGACGGCTGCGATGACATCTTTGATATGTATCAAATCGATTTCCTGCTCGCCACCAGACATATTCAATATGGTTCTGCCGTTCATTGCATCTGCTATCAGGTTAACGACTTTATTCCGGTTGTCGCCAGGTCCATACGTATCGTAGAGTCGCAAACTCGCCATGCGCACCCCATCTTGTGCATAATGCGTCAGCAAATCCTCAGCCGCGGTCTTGCTAGCCGCATATGCATTAAAGGGCCATTGGTCATTCTCGTCGTCAAATTGCCAGGAGGAACCAAAGGTAATAAACAGACAATCCGGAGCATGGTTTTTTATTGCCCATGCCACATAACCCGGCAGTGCGACATTCGATAATAAAAGCTCATGAACTGCGTCAGGATCATCTTTACCGTTTTGCGAAGCGCCTGCATTGATGATCAAATCCGGTTTAATATTTCGAATTAGCTCAACAATTTCAGCTCTTGCCTGTCGGTCGTTGTCTGCTCTATAACTGTAGCTTGTGACGACATTTCCAAGATTCACATAGTGTTTATATATGTGAGAACCAAGAAACCCTCTCGCGCCTGTAACAAGGATCTTCATGCCAATATCTCATCCACGGTAGGCAAATTGACATCTTTGTCTGAAACGATCGAAACCGGCAGATCGGCGATATCCGGGATTGATGTATAGATAATTCCTCCTTCATCACCTGGCGAATAAGGCTTATCACAAAAATTCACTATTGTTGATTTTTCATGCGCAAATATTCCGTGCGCGAAACCCTCTGGAATAATCACTCCAATACCGCTGAGGGCATCTAATTGCATTCGAAATACTTTGCCATATGTTTTTGATTCCGGCCTCATGTCGACTGCAATATCTTCTATGCTGCCTGTTAGGCAAACGACGTATTTTTTTTGGGCTTTGTCACCACGTTGAAAATGCAAGCCACGCAAAACGCCTTTTTCCGAAGAACTGAAGTAGGCTTCAGCCGTACTGCCGAAATCAGCCGCCAACTCCTCGACAACCCAGGGTTTGATAAATACACCTCGATCATCAGGCGCACGAAAGTGCCGAACGATTTTCAACCCCTCAAATTCAGTATTCTCTATTTGCATTGACGACATTTCCTAGCGAATCCACCTTAAATCTTTACCCAATCTTCCCGCCGCCATGTGCCTGCGCAGCGTATTCAGGCGCATATAGGGTGATTCACGAAAGTTCTTATCGGTAAATTTCATCCTTCCAAAACCTTCACGCAGCCGTACAATTGAATCTTCCAGTGTTATCTGGGGAAGAAAATCTGCAGCAAGTGATTTGTAGAGGGTAAAGTCAACCTTGTAGGAGCGCTTATCCGGCGGTGCGTCCTGATTTATACTTACCGATGTACCGGGTATCAAATTCTGTACTGCATTCGCCAGATCTTTAACCTGGTAGTTGTTCTCGTCTCTTCCAGCATTAACTGCAAGAAACTGTCCACCATTATCAGCTGTGCGCTGCATTGCCCAGTAAATCGCTCTGGCCATATCCTCTACATCAATCAACGGCCTCCAAGGAGAGCCATCACTCAATACGGTGATCTCACCAGAAGTAATTGCACAGGCAACGAAATCGTTAAGCACTAGATCCAGTCGAAGACGATCCGACATACCACATGCCGTAGCGAATCTCAGGCTAGTCACGACCATTTCGCCTAAGTCTGTTTCCTGCAGATCGCCTTCTGTCCCTATTTTTGATCTCGCATATGCTGTCAGCGGATTGGTCTGATCAGACTCTTTACGAGCACCGCCTTCGGCTTGTCCATACATGGAGCAGCTTGATGCAAAAACAAAATTCTTCACTCCCGACTTTGCGGACATCTTTGCGAGACGAACACTTGCTTCGCGATTGATGGCACTAGTCACTTCTTCGAATTCGTTTCCAATCGGATCGTTTGAAACGGCAGCTAAGTGAACGACTGCATCTACACCTTCCAGAAGCTCGCAAGAAATCTCCCGAATGTCTCCGAAGAACTGTCGCATGAATAAGGTTTCAGGCAGTATCTCCACGCCAGTCAAGGAGTGGCCGAAAAAGCCCGTATCGTGGCCAATGAGTTCAATGTCACGTTCATTTTGAGCCAAGTATCGGGCAAGAACCGGACCGACATAACCCATGTTTCCGGTGATTAACACACGCATGTATTTCTCCTTCGATTAAACGCTTGAAACTGAATGGAAATTACCAAAGCTTCCAAGGGGCCTTGCCTGACTCCCAAAGCTCTTCCAGATGAATTTTGTCTCTCAAAGTATCCATAGGCTGCCAGAACCCGTGATGAAAATAGGCTGTCAACTGTCCTTCCGATGCGAGCTGCTCCATCGGCTCGCGCTCCCATACCGTCTTGTCGCCTTCGATATAGTCGCCCACTTTCGGAGACAGTACGAAGAAACCACCATTGATCCAGCCCCCATCGCCTACAGGTTTTTCCTGAAATCCGGTCACGCTCGAGCCATCCAGTTTGAGCGCTCCGAAACGCCCTGGAGGCTGTACCGCTGTGACGGTCGCGAGTCGTCCTTCCTTTCCATGCAAATCGATTACGGCAGTGATATCCACGTCACCAACCCCATCGCCATAGGTCAGGCAGAACGCTTCATCTGATCCGATATGCGGGAGAATACGCTTGATGCGTCCTCCAATCATTGTATTGATTCCTGTCTCAATCAGGGTGACTCTCCATGGCTCGGCATCAATATGGTGCACTTCCATCATATTTTTTCTTACGTCGAAGGTTACGTCAGAAGAGTGCAAAAAATAGTTTTGGAAATACTCTTTGATCACATAACCTTTGTAGCCCAAGCAAATTATGAAATCGGTAATTCCATGCGCACTATAAACCTTCATGATATGCCACAGGATCGGCTTACCCCCGATCTCAACCATGGGCTTTGGCTTGCTGTTCGTTTCTTCAGAAATGCGTGTGCCCAAACCACCCGCAAGTAATACCGCTTTCATATCAAATACCTTAAAAATTTCGAAAAATTATATCAACATGGCCTACTACCGATGACCATATTGAGATAGATGCAGTTAAATCGAGAAAATAGCAGCAATACTTCACTGATAGTCAATTTTGACCTATACATTTCGAGGCAATCATCCTACCAATCGGAAGTGCCGATGTCGCTGCTGGAGATGGCGCATTATAGACATGCAGCATGCGGGCGGTTTCTCCAAACAGAAAATCATGTACAGCTTCTCCGCGCATCGTTACGACTTGCGCCCGAATACCAGCCCGGTATGGCTGCAGATCGGACAACTCAAGTTCCGGGCAATATTTCCTGCATTCAGCGAGGTATGCCGGCCGCCAAAGAGAACCTTTCATTTCATTGAGCGCGTGACTCCGATGTTTCCATATCAGTTTCCAGAAACCAGGGAAGCTGGCAAACGAGGCGAGATCATTGAAATTCATCGAAAGTTTGGGGTACCCTTCTCTTGAAAATCCGATCACTGCATTAGGCCCTACAGTCACACTGCCGTCGATCATGCGGGTCAGGTGAACTCCCAAGAACGGCAATTTTGGATCTGGTGCCGGATAGATGAGATGCCGGACTATGTCATGCTTACTTTCAGGTAGTTGAAAATACTCTCCACGGAAAGGAATAATACGAAAATTAATATCTAAGCCTGCCATTCGAGCTAGCCTATCAGCTTGTAGCCCGCCGCAAACGATTAGCTTTCTCGTATTCCATGTTGAATCATTAGCGCTGACTTCTACTAATCCAGGTCTTTCGACAATGCGATTTACTTTACATCCCAGTTTAATTGCAACGCCTTTGGCAGAAATCAAATCGGAGATTTTGCGTGCAATAACCTGATAGTTAACAATTCCAGTTTCCGGGCTTAGAAGTGCAGAAATACCTTTGATGCGCGGTTCAATGGTACGTAATTCATCAACACACACTCGGGTGAGCTTTAGTCCATTGGCAACTGCTCTATCATAAAGTCCATTCAACCTGTCAAGTTCGAGAGTATTAGTCGCCACTATTAACTTGCCGCATTGTTCGAATGGTATATTGTGTGAACCACAAAAACTGCGTGTAGCGTCTAGACCCTCTCGGCAAAGTCGAGCTTTAAGACTACCCGGAGGATAATATATACCCGCATGGATGACGCCACTATTGTGACCGGTCTGATGAGTAGCAACTTCTTTTTCCTTTTCGATTAGCAAGACACTTGCGCCGGGACTTAACTCAGTAATGTGCATCGCAGTCGAAAGACCAACAATACCTCCACCGATAACACAATAATCAAAAATCATGATACTTACGTTAGTTTAATTACAAAATTTCTGCAGATTCCAATTATTTAAACGAAATGATGATATGGAGCTATGTCATATGTAAAATCACGGATTTTTGTAAATTGATCCCAATATTCAAAAGTATCTAATCTTTATTTGTTATACATATTTCATATCTATAAATTTTCGCTCAATTTTCTAGTCGACACCCTATTCAAATTACAATCGTTTTCTACTACATGCCCAAATAATCAAACCATATGATCTTATAATTACAACTCAAACATTACGGATCCATCACATTCATATAAACTCTGAATTTATTCATCACATACAATTTAGTATTTAACTTTTGGCTTTATTAAGCCTAACAAGGTTTAGTATTTGCAAATCCAACTGTGCATTTGCCATATTTAATCGTTGGCCTCTAATACACACTCTAATTTAGCGCATGCTCGATGATACCATCACTTAATTTATTGACAGGGTAATCAATCTATACAAGGCTACACCAACTAAAGCAGCCAATCTGATCATTCAAATAACTCCAACTTATCGAGACTGGAGCCATGTTTATCTCTCTCAGAAAGCAGTGGTTCGATTCCTCTCGGCCATGCTACTTTTAAGAACGAATCACTCCATATTATGCACCTCTCATGTTCTTGTGAATAGTATTCCGATACTTTATATAAAATTTCCGCTTGCTCAGAGATTACAAAAAAGCCATGTGCAAATCCTTGAGGAATCCATAATTGTTTCTTATTTTTACCAGATAAAATCTCCCCTACCCATTTACCATACGTAGGGGAACTTTTTCGAATATCTACAGCAACATCGAATATTTCACCTTTAACTACCCGAACTAATTTACCCTGGTCCTTTGGAGGAAGTTGATAGTGGAGACCACGTAACACCCCCCTAATGGATTCAGAATGATTGTCCTGAACAAATTGGACCTTTTGTCCAACAGCCTTATTGAATAGTCGCTGGTTGAAGCTTTCAAAAAAAAATCCGCGGTCATCACAGAAAATTTTTGGCTCTATCAACAACACGTCGGGGATATCCAGGCGGGTTATCTGCACTGAGCCTCTACCTCTCTAATTATCTGCTGTAAGTACTCACCATAGGCGTTTTTTACCAACGGCTTTGCCAACACAGATAGTTCATCCACATCTATCCAACACTGCCGAAAAGCGATCTCTTCAGGGCACGCAATTTTTAAGCCCTGTCGATGCTCAATTGCTTGCACAAACTGATGGGCCTCAATTATACTTTCGTGTGTACCAGTATCGAGCCAAGCATAACCTCTTCCCATTAACTCAACAGTCAACTTTAATTCCTGTTGATAAAGGTTATTCAGGTCTGTGATCTCGAGTTCCCCCCGCTTTGATTTCTTCAAATCTTTGGCAAGTCGACTGACATTCTCATCGTAGAAATAGAGTCCGGTCACAGCATAGCTTGACTTCGGATTATCTGGTTTTTCTTCCAAGCTGATCACCTTGCCATCAACATCGAATTCGACCACGCCATAGCGCTCCGGGTCGCGCACGTGGTAGGCAAATATCGTCGCACCGGATTCACGTTTATGAGCCGATCGCAAAAGATCCTGTAGCTCATGACCGTAAAAAATATTATCACCCAAGATGAGAGCGCTGGGACAACCATCAATAAATTTCTCACCGATCAGAAAGGCCTGCGCCAACCCATCTGGCGAAGGCTGTACCGCATACTCAATGTTGATACCCCATTGTGAACCGTTTCCGAGCAATTCTTCGAATCGTGGTGTATCACGGGGAGTTGAAATTACTAGTATGTCGCGGATATCAGCCAACATGAGCGTTGTCAGGGGGTAATAGATCATCGGCTTATCGAACACCGGCAGCATCTGTTTCGATACCGCCAGTGTCACAGGGTGCAACCGTGTGCCGGACCCACCCGCCAATATAATTCCCTTTCTGATCATTCAAATTCCCCCTGATCGAGCAACTCAGTCATCATACGGTGTACGTGGTGTCGCCAATCCGGCATCTTCAGGTTGAAGGTGCACTCAAGTTTGTCATGTCTGAGGCGGGAGTTTTTCGGTCGCTTGGCTGGCACTGGGTAATCTTCGCTTGGAATTCGTTGAACATCTCTCGATTTTACCCGCAACGAGACACCGTTTTGCTCGGCAAGTTCGAGCACAAATCGCGCATAATCATTCCAACTGGTCTCGCCTGCAGCGATTAGGTGATACGTACCCTGAAGCTTGTATTGCTCCGCCTCTTTTGCACACAGAACGTATTGCAAGGTAAGCGCGGTCACATCTGCGATCAGATCAGCATGGGTCGGCGCACCGATTTGGTCTGCTACTACACTGAGGTCATCGCGGCTCGCCGCTAATCGCAACATGGTCTTGATAAAATTATCGCCTCGCAAGGCATAGACCCAGCTGGTCCTGAAAATCATATGCTTACATGCAATCTGCCGAATTGCCTCTTCACCTTGCCATTTGGTGTATCCATACACATTGATTGGATTTGGCCGATCAGACTCTATGTATGGGGATGATTTCATACCATCGAAGATATAATCGGTTGAGTAGTGAATGAGCAGGGCATTTGCACGCTTGGCTTCTTCCGCCAGACAAGCGACAGCCTCTGCATTCACTAACTTTGCCTTTTCTGGTTCCGATTCAGCCTTGTCAACTGCCGTGTACGCCGCAGCATTGACTATCACGTCCGGACTGTGCCTACTGACGACCTTCCGCAAGCCATCCAAATCCTCAAGATTCGCTTCACGCCTGTCACAGGCTTTCAGTGCCCCCAACGGCGCCAGAGAACGCTGCAATGCCCAACCTACTTGGCCATTTGCACCGAGAATCAGGATTCTCACAGCCCCACTTCCTCAAACAGCCCCAAGCGCTCACGCTGATAGCTTCCATCCTGTACGTGCAAGCACCATTCACTGTTGTCCAGATACCACTCAACCGTTTTACGCATCCCCGTATCAAAAGTTTCTTCAGGTATCCAGCCAAGCTCCCTCTTGATCTTCTGCGCATCGATGGCATAACGCAGATCGTGGCCCGGCCTGTCGGCTACATATGAGATCAGCTCTTCATAGCGACTGATCCCGTTAGGGTGGTCCGGCTTCAGCTCATCAAGAATCCTGCACAGGGTGGTCACCACTTCCAGATTGGTCTTTTCGTTGTGTCCGCCAATATTGTATGTTTCCCCAGGCTTACCTTCGGTGACCACCTTGTAGAGGGCACTGGCATGGTCTTCCACATGCAGCCAGTCGCGAATCTGGTTGCCCTTGCCATAGACCGGTAGCGGTTTCCCTTCGATGGCGTTGAGGATCATCAAAGGAATCAGCTTTTCCGGGAACTGGTAGGGTCCATAGTTATTGGAGCAATTGGTGACAATGACCGGCAGTCCGTAGGTACGGTGCCAGGCTCTGACAAGGTGGTCTGAAGAGGCCTTGCTGGAAGAGTAGGGAGAACTCGGGTCGTATTTTGTGGTTTCGGAGAAAAAACCATCGCTACCGAGGCTGCCGAACACCTCGTCAGTGGAGATATGGTGGAATCGGAAGGCGGCGCGCTTTATCGGCTCAAGTTGGCTCCAGTAGTTTTTGGCCACTTCGAGCATCACGTAGGTCCCGACGATGTTGGTCTGAATAAAGTCGGCTGGGCCGGTGATGGAGCGATCAACATGGGACTCGGCTGCCAGGTGCATGACAATGTCTGGCTTGAAGTCGCTGAAAACCTTTTCTATTGCGCTGAAGTCCAGGATATCGATGTGCTGAAAACTGTAGCGCTCGTTGTCGCAAACATCCCTTAGAGATTCAAGGTTACCCGCATAGGTCAGCTTGTCTACGTTAGTAACTCGATGATTTGTCTCATTAATTAGATGCCTGATCACGGCGGAGCCAATAAACCCTGCTCCACCTGTGACAACGATGTTCAGTGGCTTCAACTCCCTTCACCTCATTAACACACGGAAAAATCATACATACTTATATTAGGATCTGAATTCTACAATGAATCTGTAACGGTGAACCATGCACTAATCCACTCAACAGTCATTTTTTTATAATCCTCACAGATTTGCCCCATGAGTAGGCGCCGGTAATCCTCCTGCGCGAATTTCCTCTCTCGGGCATTTATACCGTCGGCTAATAATTTCGATAGAAGCGCTTTTTAGGGAATTTACACAGGCCCCCTCTTCATCAGTCCCACAGTACGGCTGAAACCCACTCTATCCTCCCCAGTGTTAGCCCCTCTTTAAATCTCGAAATACTTTCGATAGCCCACACATACCGCAATATAACATGGCATATCTTCCTGTTTATTAAGATCTTACTGGAGATCCCTCATGCCACCTCACGTCCTTATCCAACCGCCTAACGCCTATCAGTTCAGCTCTCAAGCGTGCTATTCAAGTATCCGTGCTGGAGAAAGCTTCAGTTTGGATTAAAAAGAAAAATTCTGTTCGTTTTCAACGCTTACGGTTATCATGTTCACCGCTGAACGCACCCTAGATGCGCCCCTAACAGGGACAGATCGCCGAGACCGGTGCCGTACCCGATGATAAAGATGCAAAAGACACCTATTAATATACACTCCTGACCGAGCTAACCGCCTCCTCATGACCAGCCGCCAGGCCGACAGCCAAGAAGACACACGATATCGCGTTCTCCGCCTTCTACAGGAAAACCCCGACATGACCCAGAGGGAGATCGCGGAAGCCCTGGGCATCAGTCTCGGTGGCGCGAACTACTGCCTTCGTGCTCTGGTCAACAGAGGGCTGGTAAAAATACAGAATTTCCAGAACAGCAGGAACAAGATGGGGTACATCTACCTCCTCACCCCGAGCGGCCTTGCCGAAAAGACGGCGCTG
>QKCR01000084.1 GCA_003245575.1 Alphaproteobacteria bacterium
GATCTGGCAGGGCAGTCGACGCCGGATGACGCGGTTCGTGACGATCAGGCTGATGTCATGGAGCCTTATCTGGAGGACATCCCAAAAATGAGGGAAGCCTTAATAAAAGAGAAAATGACAATTGAGGATAAGGTCACATCAGATGAATGGGGCAGCACGATCTCGGGATATTTTCCGCTGAGAGATAAAAAAGGAACTTTTCTTGGGATTATTGGCATCGATGTCGATGCTAAAGACTTCGTCGACCATATAGAACAATTATGGTTGAGTTTTGCAGTTGGAAGCACCATCTCTCTCATTTTATCTGTTGTTGTTTATTTTTTGGTGTTTTCATTCAGACAACAGCATTTGAAAAGACGTCAAAAGAGTGCAGAGTTCCGAGAAGTCTTGAAAGCATATAGCGCATCCTTGGCAGCATCTTCAGGTGTCATAAATGATATGGCTCAAAACATGGCACGGCATGCTGTCAAAACATCGGAAAATGCGGACCAAGCGCAAAAGAATGTATATGGAACAGCCTCAAAATTGAATGCAGTCTCTGACGCCATCTTGGATGTTGTTAACTCTAACGAGTTTGCGCAAGAAAGCATGGCGGGGCATCAAGTTCAGGATTTCTGCGGTTTACAGGAGAACCTGAAGATTTTGGCGCAAGACATTGAGCGTTCAAACACGCAGGTTAATCTGGCATTGGCAGAAATTCCCAAAGTTACATCAAAAATCAATCTATTGGCTTTGAACGCAACCATTGAAGCTGCGAGAGCCGGGGAGTATGGCAAAGGCTTTTCTGTTGTGGCATCGGAAGTGAAAACTTTGGCGGGTCAAACAGACACAATTACAAAGAACATCTTTAAAATACTTGAGGAAAATAACGAAATTAGCAAAAAGGTCTCGGAGATCGTTGCACAGGTTTCATCTTCCGGAGAGGCTGTCTTGCAGAGTGTCCCAAGTAACGAAGAGGCGGTACAGATTGGTACGCTTCAAGAGAAAATGGGTTTTGTCGCCGAGGATTTGGTTGATTTAAAATCCCTTGTTTCGGCAATGGAGGATTATATCGAAAATTATAAGAAATCATCCTCGCACTTTTCTAAGGAAGCAGAAGTTATCCGCCAGAATATTGATAATATTTCCCACCGAAATCAGGATATGCACGAGAATGTAAAAATGTACATTGATGCAATGAACAGCTACACCACGAAAAAATAATTTACATATGTTTTTGGTGGTGGGCTTGTATATGGTCTAACCCTGCGGAAAACTGCCCAAAAATCCAAAAAATATATTGCCATAGACACAGCTCTCAGACTATATCCATGGCATGACAAGAATAATCGCCATTGCCTCCGATCATGCCGGTTTTGCATTGAAAAAAGCCCTGATGCAGTCTTTCTCGGAAGAGGAAATTGAATGGGTAGATCTTGGAACAAATTCCGAAGAATCTGTTGATTATCCTGATTACGGTTTCAAGATGGGAGAGGCTATAGCAAACGGAAAAGCCTTAACGGGTGTTTTGGTATGTGGCTCCGGAGTTGGTATATCCATCGCTGCAAATCGCAATGCTGCTGTAAGATGTGTCCTGTGCAATGATGAAACCACCGCGCGTCTTTCTCGCCAACACAATGATGCGAATGTCATCGCCTTCGGTGGAAGATTGATTGGAATAGAAACTGCAAAAGCCTGTTTGAAAACATTTATAGAGACAGAATTCGAAGGCGGTCGCCACCAACGTCGCGTTGATAAGCTGACATCCTGTTAAACCCAGAGGAACTACGAGGAGCAAAACATGACCACATCCGCACAAAAGAAAGAAAATCCTTCTATGACCAATACATATTTTACAGCTTCCCTATCAGAAACAGACCCTGAGGTTTTTGCAACAATCGGTAAAGAGCATAAACGCCAGCAAGATCAAATCGAGTTGATCGCTTCTGAAAATATTGTTTCAAAAGCTGTGCTGCAAGCTCAAGGCTCAGTCCTCACAAATAAATACGCAGAAGGCTACCCGGGCAAACGTTACTATCAGGGATGTGAATTTGTAGACATCACAGAACAGCTTGCAATTGATCGAGCAAAGCAGCTTTTCGGTTGTGAATTTGCAAACGTCCAACCAAATTCCGGGTCTCAGGCAAACCAAGGTGTTTATTTTGCGCTTCTGAAGCCGGGCGACACCATCCTTGGTATGTCTTTGGCTTCCGGCGGCCACTTGACCCACGGGGCCGCACCAAACCAATCCGGTAAATGGTTCAATGCAATTCAATACGGCGTCAAAAAAGAAGACGGCCTGATTGATTATGCAGAAGTTGAAGCGTTGGCTCTTGAACATAAACCTCAAATGATAGTTTGCGGGGCATCTGCTTATCCGCGTGCAATCGACTTTGCTAAATTCCGTGAAATCGCCGACAAAGTTGGTGCTTATCTATTTGCTGATATTGCACACTACGCAGGCCTGATTGCTGGTGGTTCATACCCAAGCCCGTTCCCGCATGCGCATGTTGCAACCACGACCACACATAAAACATTGCGTGGTCCTCGTGGCGGTATGATCATGACCAACGACGAAGCCATCGCGAAAAAAGTCAATTCCTCCATTTTCCCTGGAATTCAAGGTGGCCCGCTTGAACATGTGATTGCCGGTAAAGCAGTTGCTTTCGGTGAGGCTTTGAAACCCGAGTTCAAACAATATGCGTCTGACGTTGTAACCAATGCCAGAGTTTTGGCTGATACTTTGATCGCAGGTGGTTTGGATATTGTCTCAGGCGGAACAGACAGTCACATTGTATTGGTGGATTTGCGCCCTAAAAACCTGACAGGAAAAGTCGTTGATTTAGCTCTGGAGCATGCAGGCATTACTTGTAACAAAAATGCTGTGCCATACGACCCTGCGCCTCCGATGGTAACTTCTGGTATTCGCCTCGGGACTCCTGCTGGAACAACACGCGGTTTTGGTCCGTCAGAATGGAAGCTCATAGGAGAGCTGATTCTCGAGGTAGTTGATGGATTGGTTGCAAACGGAGAAGAAGGTAACTCGGCTGTAGAGCAATCTGTTCGTGCAAAAGTAAAAGCATTATGCGACAGATTCCCGATCTATCCCGAAGGCGTTGCGGTTTAAAGGAGAAGCTATGCCTGTAAAACATGAGCTAATAATTCCAGATGCAGAAGGTGATTTTACAGATGCGTC
>QKCR01000030.1 GCA_003245575.1 Alphaproteobacteria bacterium
CCGCGTGGAGGGCGACCTCTGATATATCATTTGAGTATCACGACGATTTGGTTTCAATCCACGCCCCCGCGTGGAGGGCGACGATGAGGTTCTGGTGACTCATGTCAAAGGAAAACTGGTTTCAATCCACGCCCCCGCGTGGAGGGCGACGATATTTTCAAGTATTATAAATCGCAGGGTGCGGTTTCAATCCACGCCCCCGCGTGGAGGGCGACCTATGGCAAGGATTAAATTTAATTTTCCTGATGTGTTTCAATCCACGCCCCCGCGTGGAGGGCGACCCCCTTCTGGTGCGTAAGGGTCCTGCGTATCAGGAGTTTCAATCCACGCCCCCGCGTGGAGGGCGACCTGTTCCCCTTTTTGATCAGCCTGACACTTGCTAGTTTCAATCCACGCCCCCGCGTGGAGGGCGACTAAGGTTATCTCATTAGCAAGAGATGATGGTTCTGTTTCAATCCACGCCCCCGCGTGGAGGGCGACCTGCGCGGAAAGTTCTGTTTCATTGCATGTTTCCGGTTTCAATCCACGCCCCCGCGTGGAGGGCGACGTTTTCGGTACATAATTACCTTCTTTATTTTTTTCGTTTCAATCCACGCCCCCGCGTGGAGGGCGACAGTTTCCTCTCAATCCGTTATCCCACCTCCTTTTTTGCAGCTTATTCCGCGAAACCTGAAAAATTGAAGTTATAAATCGTATGGTATTTAACATATCCAGAAAAATACACAGCTGTCCTCTATAGTTACAGAGGACGCGAACCTTCCGGCAATTTTATGGGAATATATGGTTCGCGCGTCATGTCAGATAATTAACGGCCCCTCCTGATCAATCCCTTTTTTGGCCCCAATATGCTCAACCCGATGCTGCCAGTTCGAGCCAAGGAAATAGAATCGCAGACTATCTGCATCTTCATCGATCTCATCAATCAGCTTTTGTCTAAAAACTGTCCACTGGGCCGGGTCAACAATACATTCAAATACAGAAAACTGAACCCGCTGCCCAAAATTCTTACATGCCTTGGCAACACGCCGCAGCCTTCGCTGCCCAGCCTTATCCATTGTCGATACATCATAACTTACCAGAACAAACATGGATTTCTTTCCAGAATTGAGAGTTCAGGCTTTTTTCGCAAATTTTCCGCTTATAAAAGCCTTGCGATTAGCAAAATTATTTCCACAGAAAAACAGGATATCCGTCCAAATCACCCCGCAGATGCCGCGCAAGAAGAAGCGCCTGGCTATGAAAAACCAGACCAATCGGCATTTTCTCTTTTATGAAAGGATGTATGATCTCATCCTGCTTTCGCTTCTGATAGGCGACCAATACCGTTTTGCGAGTTTCGTCATCCATGAAAACCGCACCGGATTCCATTACCATGAACCCTTTTTCTTTCACCTGGGAGAGGTTGATCAAAGACAATACCAGACGATCAGCAATAAAAGGACGAAATTCCTCCATCATATCAAGAGCCAAACCTGGACGCCCGGGGCGATCCCGATGGAGAAAACCTACTGCCGGGTCAAGCCCCACAGATTCCAGAGCAGATCTGACATCGTGCATGACCAGGGTATAGAGAAAGGAAAGCAGGCAGTTTACTCTGTCAAGTGGTGGCCGCCGTTTTCTCTCGTTAAAATTGAATATTTCCTTCCGGGCAGTGATGAGATTGTCAAAGACACTGAAGTAAACCTGAGCAGCCTCGCCCTCATAGCCCCGGACGGTATCCAGCGGTATTTCCTGCCGAACATGCATCAGAATGGAATTGAGCCGGTCAACAGCCTTCTGCAGCGCCGCGACATCTATCTTTTCGGCGTGATCGCGCAACACACGCTGCAGCACAGTTCGGCTGTTACATATTTTACCGACAACAACAGCCCGGGCAATTGTCGAAGACCTGTCCTGATCATCAGCCCAACGGTACTGTTCCCGCCTGAGCAGGACATTACCGGCAACCGGTCCCTGCACCTTGGCCAGAAAACGTCCATGCTCGGAAAGAAAGCTTACGGCCACGTCTTTTTCGGCACAAAACCCCATGAGATACGGGCTGCATGACACCTGCCCGAAACAGACAATGCCGTCCAGGGTGTGAATCGGTAACTGCAGACGAACCTTGCCTTCCACCTTGACGGTGACGGTTTCCCCTTCCTTGGCCAGATAAGCACCTTGAGTGGTAACAAACAATGTGTTCAGATGTTTTTTCATTATCCCTCGTAAGCCTGCTCCAGGTAGCGCGCTACCTTTTTTTTCATTTCCAGCAGTTTTGGCAGACAGAGAGGATAAAAGGAGCATGAATCACACCTTTTTGTGTAAATCGGACCAGGAGTCCTGCCCGCTGCAATCAGCTCATGCAGCTTCATGGCGGTACTTTCCGTCTCCTGCCGCAGTTCCTCAGAAAAAAAGACATCCCGTCGTCTGCGATTCTTCCCATAAAAAAGAGCGCCTGCCGGAACCTTCACTGCAAGCATCTCCTCAAGGCAAATGGCCTGGGCGCAAAGCTGCACCCTGTCCCAGTTTTCCTTTTTTTCCTTGCCCCGCTTATATTCCACGGGTAAGGGCAGCTTCCCCTTGCCATCTCCCCCCAGATGAAACTCTACTACATCAGCTTTACCGATCAAACCCAATCGCAGGGAACGCAAGGGCATACCGTATACGATCCGGACATCCTTACGAGATTCCCTTCCTGTCTGATCAACCCGCTCATGCATCAGTCTGCCCTGAGCGGTAAACAGGTTTTCCATCCATACCTGTTCAATATGGATCAAAGCGCATTGGCGGTGACAAAACAGCAGATGCTGCAAAGCGGAAAGAGGCAGGAGATCTTCTTCGGAATACAACATACTATCAATCCTTGACGCTATTATCCCGTAAGGTTATTATATGATATTATCATGATCAAATCTTTTGCCTACAAAGAGACGGAGAAAATATTCTCCGGCCATTTTTCCAGAAAACTCCCGCCTGACATTCAACGGCTGGCGGAACGCAAGTTGATCATGCTTCACTATGCGAAAACGCTGGACGACCTTCGCATTCCACCGGCCAATCGTCTTGAACAGCTCACTTGTGACAGACAAGGACAACACAGCATTCTCATCAACAGACAGTGGCGTATCTGCTTCGTCTGGCGTGAAGATGGGGTTCATCAGGTTGCAATTACAGATTATCATTGAGGTGACCGATATGAGAGATTTTCCTCCTGTTCATCCCGGCGAAATACTGCTGGAAGAATTTCTGAAACCTTTGCATATCAGCCAGTACAGGTTGGCTCACGACATCAGCGTCCCCGTTATGCGGGTCAACAAGATCTGCCGGGGGCAACGGGGCATCACTGCTGATACGGCCCTTCGTCTCAGCCGTTATTTTGGCAACTCGGTGGAGTTCTGGACCGGTATCCAGTCCCATTTTGATGCCGAAACTGCCCGCATGAATCTTGGTGACCGGCTCGAACGGGAAGTCAAGGTCCTTGAACCGCGGGCGGCCTGAAAGAGGGGACATATTATCCCTCCTCCGCAATCAGATTCATAATAAGCCGGATCATCAGCTCCTTCTGTCGTGACTCGCTGCCGGCGGTCAGCAGGGCCAGGACAACAAGTGCCCGGTTATCAAAATCCATTCCCTTATCAAACAAGCCGTTTGTCTGGAGAAACAAGATGAAAAGGAAAGAGCCGACCCGCTTGTTGCCGTCGACAAAAGGATGGTCTTTAATTACAAAATAGAGAAGATGGGCGGCCTTTTCCTCCACGCTCGGATAAAGCTCCTGGCCACCGAATGTCTGCAGGAGCGTACCAATAATGCCGGCAAGCCCTTCGCCCCGCTCCAGACCGAAGATGTCGGTTGCCTCGCCTCTGCCGGCCAGCTCTTTCTTCAGCCCGGCAATTGCCAGGCGAACACGGTCGATGTCCAGGGCGGATTTTGTCTCGTGTATTTTCTTGGGAACAGACAGATCATCTTCATCATATTGCAGCAGCAGTCGCCAAGTACGCGCATAACGACTGACGACCTCGAGCACTGCACGCCCCTCATCGCTGACCAGATTCCGGCTTTCCAGCGTTTCGGCCAGCAACCGCAGAACCTGTCGCACTTCTTCGACGCCTTTTTCCGCGAGCCGTTGCCGGTTGAGCGAATAGCCCCGCACCAGATGCTCTTTTAAGACAGATGTCGCCCATATACGGAACTGGGTGCCACGCTTGGAATTGACCCGGTAGCCCACGGAAATGATGGCATCCAGATTGTACCATTCAACCTGGCGGGTAACGCATCTGTCTCCCTCGCTTTGAACTGTTGCATTTTTTGCAACAGTTGCCTCTTTGGCCAATTCGCCACTCTGAAAGACATTTCGTAGATGCCGGGATATCACGGATTTATCTCGACCAAAAAGCTCCGCCATCTGATTCAAGGTTAACCAGATGGTCTCGTCTTTGAGATGAACGTCAAGACTAGCCTGGCCATCCTCCGACTGATACAGGATAATCTCTCCGAGATCTGAAGACATACTTTCGTGTTGCTCCGTCTTTTCCACTATTACAGCTCCCAATATTCCTTCTTGTTACTCTTTTATCTTTCAATCTTTCGGGCAGATGTCTTGATTCAACCAAAGAACTACGCATCCTGGCGTCGGGCGCCCCCAGTGATAGCCGCCTCACCCATAACTCCCATTGCTCATACAATTTAAAGCATTTCAATGGCGGTAACACCGGCAGGGACTTTCTCTTCAGCAAAAGTTACTTGATAATCGCTGAAAACACGGGCTGGTCGTGTTTCATCCTTTCGTTTCACATCCACTAATGCAAAAAGTTTATGGGCCGGCGCATTACCAAGCTCTGTATCATGCTTGAAGACGTACAATTTTTGAGCGTTCATTCCTGTTCTGGCAGCTGCGGGATCATGATCAAACATATTTTTCAATGCTGACCAAAGCATTTCTAAATCCTTATCGGAAAATCCTGTCTGTTTTGCCAGATGCGCTGAAATATACCCATGTAAACGATACAATCCATAGGGGACAATTGACTTGCGAGCTCCTAACCCCTTATCATCTGGTTTATCAACACTTACTGCTGCTGTCCGAGACATTGGTATCTCTTTTCCTACAATGGGGTCAATGCTCTCTGCAAAGCCAAGCTGAACCGGCCCCCTGATTTGTCCGCACCGCGCATCGCCCGTGGACATTACTGCTCCAAAGGTGCGGACATCAAAAAAGTTTTTACACATCCATTGGGCTGCTTTTTTCTCTTTGGAATCGACAAACAACTCTCGAATTGTTGCCTTTGCCGCAGATGACAAAAGTTTTTTATTAGCAGCATCATCCTTCTTCTTTTTCTCTTCTAGGGACTCAGCCTTTTTCTTTGTTTCTTCCAAATCTGCCAAGGATAAAACTAAACATGGACGCTCACCGTTGGTTGAGATCACGATCCCCTCTGGATACGCCCTAAAAGCTTTTAATTCTTCAATCAAATCATCGGGAATTATCATTTGGATTGTTTCCTTTTCAATCGCCAAGTGAGCCCGCTTATGGTGTTCTGACAAGAAGGCACCTTCCCGGACATGGATTTCGTATGGAGGACTATTTTTATTCATTATGTCAACATAGTTTCTTATTTTGCGTTTCAAACACACATCAGTGACCAGTCCTTTGCCAGTCTCATAATCCTGGCGGGGAGCATTTCCCGCATCCGGATCGCCGTTCGGGTTTCCATTGGTCACATCGAAGAGATAAACAAATTCATAACGGTTTTTTAATACTTCGCTCATTGTCAAACTCCTTTTTCAGCAGATAAATTATCTATATCATTTTCATTACCAGTCTTTTTCCAGAGATATGCGCGAGGAGCATTCTGATGTTCAGCATTCCAAATTTTTCGCTCTTCACGGTTCATCCACAACCACTTACGCATCTGATGATACCCAAGAATAAACATTCCTTGCTGCTCCAATGAAAGATAGCTTGGAAAGCCATTTTCGTAGACTGCTTTCGGATCCGCAGAGTCCTGTAAAGAGACGTCAAATTGGCTGCAAATCTGATCAATCAGCTTCTCCATATTATAAATTTGCCATTTGTTTTTTGTTTCGTCCTTAGCCTTTCTAGCATGATGCCGAGCATTCCTAAGCAAGCTGCCGAAAACGCTTTTTGGGGAAGCTGATGCTCCAGAGAAATAACGGTCAATAATACTGGCATTGACAGACCCCATAGCTTCAGTCTGCAGTTTTTCCAGAACAGACATCAGTTGTCCAAGCAAATAGCCCTTTTCCGTACATATTGGATTCATTTTTTCTGACACCTCCTCTTTTTTTGATTCTCTCCGATGTTTCCGGTTCAGGTATGCTTTAATGATTGCCGCACGAGCATCATTCCAATTTTTTACAAACCAACCTTTTTCTTCAAGATTCTCTTTCCCCAGCTCAGCCCGATAGCGCAAAATGGCTCGGTAGAACGCCGCTTGGGGAAATAACAGTTTTTCATCAATAGATGCGCGGTAGAACTGTGCTCCAATCGCAGAAGGAATCCCTTCTTTCCGATTTTTTTTGGGATCGGCAAGCGATTCAAGCAACAATGGCAGAGGAAAACTTTCAGGATGTTTGCCACTTTTAGGTGCCGGACAACGACGCAGCATTTTCAAGTCCGCAAAATACTGCGCCAAGCTATCAACCACTTTCTGAGTATTGGATTCGAACCAATCCCGCACGGTTGCCCGCCCTTGGCCGCCAGATAAAACCAATGAGTAGAATTCATCCGTTTTATCCAATGTATAGGGAATACCATTCCAAAGACTCTTATACATCTCTGCAACCTGCACAGGTTTTGCCTCCAACTTTTCCATATCAACCTCAATTGCAAGGCCGAAAGAATCGGATATAGCTCCCTGATTTCGTGTCCAATAACAGGCAACTGTATCAGCGCTTAACTTTACATTTTGACGTGATAAAGTTTGATTAGTGTCGTATGGATCAGGGGGATTAGGGTGTAAGAGGCGATTTAGTGCAGTCATAGATGCCAGAGCTGCATCTGAAGAAATTACAGCATTGGCAACTGGGGATTTCGCTTTTTCTTCCCATCCATAACTTTCAAATGCCGATGAATTAAAAGAGATAAGTGCAACTCCACTGGTGCTTCCCCCTGGTACATTTTTCAACAGTGGTATTTTATCGGCCAAAAATGATTTTTGCCCAGTGACTAAACAGACATTTTCGTTTACCTTCTTTTTGTAGTTATTTGAGCAAATATTTTTCCAATATTGTTTCACATCTTCTAATTCATGAACACGATATTCATCGAGAGAGTAAACAAAAGCGAATAAGTCGTTTGACAAACAACCATCGGGTAGAGAGATTTCCTGTTCCTTTTTTAGGAGAGAATCCAAAAACAGTGCGGTCGCATGCACTGCAGGATTATTTGTTACCTGCCTACACAGTTCAATTTGATCTCGAAACATCCTTAAACGAGACTGTAATTTATCGGTTTTCCGTTCTCCTGCAGGGTCAATCCCCAATGTATATTCAGATTTATCGACCAGAAAAAATGCACGATCACCTGACGTCCGTGATCCCTGAAAAGGAACAAACAAGGGTATCCCAATCAGCTTTGGTCTTTTCTTTGTCCCTTCAGGCAGTTTTTCCTGTTGCTTCAATGACTCTATCCCCAAAAACCGTCCTTCATCCCCAACACGAATTATCCACGAAACAGGTTTAATTTCAAAATAAGGGTCAGGAATGAGATTTGTATTGATTGCTAAATCATAGAGAGCCTTCAATATCATACGACACCTCCTCGCGACCAATCGGGGACAACGGAACGTCTATTTTACCGTTTTCCAACCTTGCATTGAAAAAAAGAGGCGTGTTTCGCTGCTTGGACCCTGCACCAAAGTCAATATCCCAGAGCATAATCCCAAGCTCTTTGGATAAAGGAATCACCTGCTCATACGGTTTTTCTATGGGAGGAAAAATTTCTGCTACGCACTCGCGGCAACCGAAATAAGGCTGATGAAAATGTTGCCCTTTTTCCACCCGACGGGAAAACATATCAATGAACTTGTAAAGATTATCATCCCTTCCGGCCTTACCTGTCAGTGAGAAGAACGCCTCAAATTGATAATCAACATTACGTAAAGCTAGGGTGTTTCGTTGTGCTCTGTTTGGAGTGTCATATTTCCACTTCCCCTTATCTTCCCTTTTTGTCACTTTGTCGACGTCTATGGAATATTCATAACCATTGCCTCCAGCCATAAGGGTCTGGCTAGGTTGAACTGATTTGCAGGTCAGTTCATTTCGTTTCATTGCGGTGAATGATATTTCATTGAACACATAGATACGCTCGACGTGCCACTGAATGGCAGGCTTCCAACAGATCGCTTCAAAAATGCCGCGAACCGCTGACGGAGTTGGCACCTCATAACTTACCCGTTCTGTTTTAAGCTCTGGGCGTGTAAATATCGCCAGCGGACCTTTTGCCCGAAGACTTAAGGTCGGACCTCTCAATTTTTTCATCATGCGCCTCCTTTATTGAACTAATACAGAACAGTCGGGGAAAAGATTTTCTTCTGTGATTACCAAGCCGAAACGTTCGTCATAAAGCTGTTGAAATGGGGGCGTTAAATAATAGAAAGCTTTTTCATGCAGGGAATCGATTGCGCCCGCTTTGCACAGCTTCTCAAACTCTTGTGAATATATTTGGACAATAAAAGGCTGAAGCGCTCTGAAGTCCTCACGCAACGGCTTAAATTTCGAGCGGATTATCTCCAGCTTGTCATATGCGGATTTGTAGGGAACAACGACTGGATATGTTTCACTGTTAATCATTTGAAAACGCTGGGCAACTTCCGGAAAATCCAGCTTGATCCGAGCATTTTGCACTCCTGCCCCATCCAGTTGGATGCCGGAGTAAAACAGCCGAAAATATGTATTGTAAAGCTCAGGTATACTTAGATCCAGAGAAGCATCCTTACAGCAGGCAACACCATCTGCTTCAGTGGCATTCATTAAGCTTTCGGTAATACTTTTCCCTAAACGAAGGACCCCTGCCGGAGGATCAGTTGGTGCGCGGAAAACAATTAACCGTCCTCCTTCAACAATCTTTCCTTCGCGATTACAGCGGCCCGCTGTTTGAGAAATACTGTCTAATCCGGCCAAGGCTCTAAAGACGACAGGGAAATCAATGTCCACCCCGGCCTCAATCAATTGCGTGCTTACCAACCGAACCGGCAATGACACGTCTTTCAAGTCCAATTTTTTTTTAATCTCTGCAAGGATGTGTTCACGATGGGCGGGGCACATTGAAGCCGAAAGGTGATATGTCCCCTGCGGTAATAAATCAGCAAGCTCGCGGGCATCTTTTCGCTTGTGAGTGACCACCAAGACCCGATGCATGTTTTCCTCAAGAATTCGTTTGGCGATATCTGCATATTCCGTTACACCATCGGTATCCCATGTAACATTAACCCGAGCTAGATTCCGCGCCAGCTTCATTGTATCAGGAATTATCTCTTGCACCTCTTTTAAGCCACACATGAATGTTTTACGTTCTTTTAAGGCAGGCTGGGTTGCGGTGGAAAGAACAATGGAGCAACCATAATGTTCACGTAATTCCCGCATCGCATCAAGAATCGGATATAATAGTTTTGGAGGCAACGATTGGACTTCGTCAAGAATGATGACGCTTTTAGAAATGTTATGCAGCTTCCGCAACCTAGAGTTTTTATTTGCATAAAGTGATTCAAAAAACTGGACATTTGTTGTGACGATTATGGGCGCGTCCCAATTCTCCGACGCCAGCCGATTTCTCTCTGTATCTTTTTCCGAGGCGAGATGTGAATGATGCTCAATCACGTTATTCTTCCCGAAGGCTTCTGCATAAACCAACGCATTTTGTTCGATAATGCTCGTATAGGGAATGACAACAATTACCCGCTTCAATTTATTTTCAACGGCGTGATTTAGAGCAAATGACATTCCTGAAAGCGTTTTTCCTCCCCCTGTTGGGACTGTAAGTGAAAATAATCCCATTTCAGATATTGCAGCGTTTCTGCAAGCATCTAAAACTTCTTTTCGTTGTTCATTTACTGGAGTCCAATTGCTTTTTTGTGCCGCAGAAACTTTTTCGTCAATTGATGCATCAAGCATATCTCGTAATTCTATAATTGTCGGAAAATCGGGCCGATTTGGATTATCTGGGTTTCTTCTTTCGGCATCAAGCCAATCGGCATCAACCAGACAGGAATGAAGCATTCGTATCCAAAATTCCATACTTTTCTTCCAGGCATCAAGTTGTTGTTTATCCGAATCAGCCGTGGGAGGAATCAGCCAGACAGGCCAATCAGGCAACTCTCGACTCAATAATTCAACCGGCGCATTTTCGATAGCTTCCCCCAACAATCTAGCTGCGCCTGCCAACCGTTTCCGAAGAGTCTCGCTGTTTTGTAATCCTGTATGATGACAAGTAATTGAAAACTGTAATGCAAGTTTACGAAGAGGATCTTCAAACTGGTCCGTTGCATGTCGTCCCCCTGGCGCCGCATGCTCAACTTGTGTTCCACCTTCAAGCATATAACGCTGAAATGCTGTCGTGAACTTTCCTAAATCATGCCAATCACCCAGCAAAGCACCCCACGCGCCACTCTCGAAATTCTGTGCAAATAGAGCCGCTTTATTTTTAACACCATCAATATGGGACATTAACGTTTGTCTTTTATTTCCATCAGCGTAGAAGTTCATTCTCAACTCTCATTAATAAAGGCTTAAAAATTTTAAATACTCTAATCTCTCTAGCGTCTGCCATTTTTCCGGCGGCTCACCTTCAAGACTATGAGCATAATATTTCCTGGTCATATCCAATCAATCTCCGTTTTCAAGCAATCACAGAATGTGATCTCCATCCTAGCACACGTACCCTGTCAAACGATGTCATAGTGGGAAAAATTTTTATATTTTTTACATCACCAACCTGATGTGTAAGCTTTTTTACGATGGCCCATTTAATCGGGAGAAATTTCATCATTTTCAGGATACAGCCCTACCATTTTCCGGACCTCTTCACCCACCAGCTTCCGTAGTTGCGGCGGTGAAACGACCTGCACGTCCGCTCCGTGGCTCAGGATTTTCTTCACCACTTCACGGAAATCAACGGCGGAAAAGCGCAACAGCAGACTGCCGTTTGCTTCACGCGTTGTCTGTTGTTGAGGATGCCAGATCTGCTCACTCACCCAGGCAGCAGCCATTGGGGAGAAACGCAGTGTAATCTCTATCGACTCGTTACCCTGCATGATGCCGAAGTATCTGCGGACATACTCTTTAATGGAGGGTAAATCTTCAGGTGGGTCAATCCTCTGTGCGGAGGGAAAGAGAGAACGGATACGCGCCAGGGAGAAATCCCTAATGCCTCTACCGGTGGAGCACCAGGCAAGCAGGTGCCAGCTTCCCATGTAATGCATGAGATGCAGGGGCCTTATGTCGCGGGTCGAGGTCTTGGCGGAGTAAGGCGAATGATAGGTGATTTGTAGCGATGAATCATCGAAAAGGGCCTGAACTGTCTGCCGGAAAATCCGGTCATCAACTTTTGAATATTCTATGTTCTTGACAGAAATTTTGGCGCGGAGATGATCAAGGCAAACGTTTTTCTTTTTTCCAAGGCAGTAGTGCATCCGGCTGATGAGCTGACACAGATCATCCTTTAAAGACTGATCGGGAATGGTCGC